>JBKKBD010000229.1:0-3146 GCA_046714315.1 Specibacter sp. | reverse complement strand
CAGCTGCGTGCTCGTTGATTTCCTCGATGTCCGGGGAAACCATCTCGGAGTAGACCTCAGCCAGGGGATCGGAAGAGGCGGGCTCGTTGATCAAGTCTTTGTCGTCATAATCGGAGTTCTTGCTCATACCATCACCTTAGACCTGGCCCGGCCGTACGGGTAGGCCTGTTACCAGCACAAGAACGTGCGGCGCTTGAGACAACAGCCCTGTCGTCTCGGATCGCGGCCAGGATGACCCATTCCCGCCAAATAATCTTCTACGCGATGTCACACTTTGCCGAGTCCAGCGTCTTTCTAAGTGGGAGCCCCAACGTGGGGCACCGGAAAGAAGGAAATACCTCATGCTGAACCTCGTCATCTTTGACTTCCCTTTTGAGGGCCCCTTCGGCGCTGAAATGGCAACTGCCTTCGCGCCGCTGGCTGCCGAAATCGACAAGCAGCCAGGCCTTATCTGGAAGGTTTGGACGGAGAAGCCGGGTGAGAATGCAGCGGGTGGGGTTTACCTCTTCGCCGACGCTGCGGCCGCCGACGATTTCATCGAGCTGCACTCAGGCCGGTTGGAATCCTTGGGCGTCCGAGGCGTGATCATCAACCGGCATGAAGTCAACGAGCCGCTGTCCGCGATCACGAATGCTTCGCTGAGCCGGGACTAGCAGCGTCCCGGCTTTCGATGAGGCGCTTGCGGGCCCGGGATATCCGCTGCCGTACGGCGGCAGCGGATATCTGCAGTCGATCGGCGATCTCGGGTGCGGTCAGCTCTTCTGCCACGCTGAGGATCAGCGGTTCTCGGAGCGTTTGCGGAAGATTCGCGATGGCGTGCAATGTGCTGTCCAAGATCTCCCTGACCTCAGCTTCTCGAGGGAAGCTCTTGGGATCTTCGATGCTTTCCTCGAGCGGTACCACCGAGGCCCGAGCCTGTTGGCGGGCAAGGTCGATCGCAGTGTTTCGTGCAATTCTGTCCAGCCACGAGCACATCTGTCCGGGTTCCAGGGACTGCAGGGTTTCGATGGAGCGCCAAGCTCGCAGCAACGCCGTTTGGGCCACGTCTTGGGCGTCGTCAGGCGCCACACCCAGGGAGATACTTCGACGTCTAAGCCGGTCCGGTTGGCCAGAAATCATGGCAAGAAACGACGACCGAGCATCCCGGCTGCTGTTCGCAGTTTCGTGGACGCTCATGGACACCAACCATCTGAAATGAGGGACTGCCGGATTGAAGGGCCCCATCCAATGTTAATACAGTCCTGTGATGGCATTGCGTGGGTGGGTTCAGCTCGATCCAGTCAACGTCCCGGCCGTGAGGCCAACAGTTCTCGGCACCTTTTTAGGCCCAACGTTTAGTGCACGATGAAGTTACCCGGCGCTAAGGGTCCGCAATGTGCTGCTGGTGAATTCCTTGACCGTGTTCTGCCAAACATTGACAAGGCCCAAGAGGTTTTCGCCGTCGGCCCGGTGCGCGCCGGTTTGGGTTTCGAGCATGTGCAGCACGCCGGTGCTCAGCTGGGTGTTTAAGTTGACCTTGCCCACCCCGAATGCGGGGGTTCGGGCCAGATCGCCGGCGGGAATCCCGGACGCTCCGTGGAGCACCAGCGGAACTCCGGCCACTGCCGAAATTTGTTCCAGAAGTTCCCACCGAAGGTTGGGTTCGCCGGCGTACTTGCCGTGGACATTCCCGACGGCGACAGCCAAAAGCTGGGCTCCGCTGTCGCGAACGAAGGCAGCCACTTGATCAGGCGCCGTCAACCCGGTGGCCACGGCTGCGAAAGCTCGGTCCTCGTCGCCGGCCAGCCCGCCCAGCTCGGCCTCGATGACCACGGACGGATCGGCAATGGCCTCCCGCACCGCGCGAACCAAAGCGATGTTGGCGTCAATGTCCAAGGAAGATCCGTCGGCAAGAACAGAATCTGCCCCGGCGTTGATACCGGCCAGAATCGTGGGGATGTCGCTTGCATGATCCAGTTGGATGGACACGGGCACCGAAGCGGCATCGGCAAGCGTACGCAGCGCGGTCACCAAACGCAGCCCCTGAGTTGTTGAGGCGGTTTTCGGGGCCACCAACAAGATCACGCCTCGGCCGGCTGATTCGGCTTCCGCCACCACGGCCAGGGCCGTGGTGAACTCGTAGCACGTGAAGGCCGGGACGGCGTTGCCGAGGGCCAGGGATTCAGAAACCAGAGTATTCAATGATGTACGCATCAGGTGGTCAAGCCTCCTACAAGGATCCAAGCGACAAAGGTCAGGGCAAATCCGGCCAGTCCAAGGATGGTGGTCAGCACTGTCCAGGTCCGCAAGCCATCGGCCACGGTCAAGCCGTAGTAGCGGACAACTACCCAGAAGCCGGCGTCGGTGACGTGGGAGAGTCCCAGTGAGCCAAAGCCGATCGCGACAGTAATGACGGCGATCTGTACGGGTGTGTAACCGCCGGACAGGATGGCGCTGGAAAGGAGTCCCGTGGTGGTCACGATCGCCACGGTTGCCGAACCCTGAGCGGCACGCAGGGCCAGGGAAATGATGAAACCGAGCAGCAGGACAGGAACGCCCCATCCGTCGAGCGTTTGGGACAGGGCCCCGCCAATTCCACTGACCTGCAGGACGGTGCCAAAGATGCCACCACCGGCAACGATCATCAGGATAGAAGCAATGGGCGGCAGTGCGCCCTCAAAGATGTCGCTGGTTTCCTGCAGCGACCAGCCGCGGCGGACGGCAAGGGTGAAGAAGGACAAGGCAACGGCTACGAGCAACGCGAAGAAGGGATTGCCCACAAAGGAGCTGAAGCTGTACCAGAACGAATCTTTGGGCAGGGTCATAGTGCCGATGGTGCCGGCCAAGATCAAGATGATTGGGGCAGCGATGAGGCCAATGATCAGGCGCGGACGGGGCGGTGCGTTGGTGCCCTTGTGCGAGGCCACCAGCGTTTCCGGATTGCCGAACTCCTCAATCTGCGCACGAACGCTGGGCAGCAGGGCAAAGTCCTTGCGGTTCATGATGCTGGCAACCCAGTAGGACAGGAAACCCAATGGCACACAGATGATCAAGGAGATGATCATGATGAGCCCAACATCGGCTCCCAAAACACCGGCGCCGGCAACAATGCCGGGGTGGGGTGGGACGGCCACATGGATGGCGAGCATGATGCCGGCCATGGGCAG
>JBKKBD010000228.1:0-4319 GCA_046714315.1 Specibacter sp. | reverse complement strand
GCGTGGAGCCGACCGTCGAAGCCACGGCTGAAGCATCGGCCGTGAATACGGCTGAGGCTACAACAGCTCCGTAGTTCGCAAAAAAGTGGGGGGGGGGTGGTTTTTTTGGTCACCGCCCGCCGGTTTGTTTGGGGCCCCCCCAAAAACCCGGGGGGGCGGTCTCAAAACACCCCCCCCCCCCCCACTTTTTTGCGAACTACGGAGCTGTTGTTGCCTCAGCCGTATTCACGGCCGATGCTTCAGCCGTGGCTTCTGCAGTGGCTTCGACGGTCGGCTCCACACTGGGTGCCGGAGTCGGAACCAGGTTCTTGTATTCCTTGAGCGTTCCGTCCAAGACGGGAACGTTCAAGGAGGAGGTTTCGCTCGAGCCACCGGAGGTACGCAGCTCAACCATCTCCATTGAACCCGGGGCGCTGGCTACGGTGCTCAGGATCGAGCTGTCGTTGGCGCTGTTCAGGACCGTCGGCACACCGGGCTTGACGGTGAGTTCGGTCTGCGAGCCCTGGGCGCCGCTAATGGTCAGCGTGATGTCGGATGCGGACTGGTTGTAGAACGTTCCGGTCACGCGGCCGGGACCATCGGCAGCTTCGGAAACGATCAGCACATTGCGCAATTCCAGCTGGCCCAGGTCAAGGCGGACTCCATCTGATGCGGAGTACACACGGGTGGTGCTTTGCTCGTTGATGGCACTGCAACCCGTGAATGCCATGGCACCAATGCCGATGGCTGCAATCAGGCTCAAGCGTTGCGCTCGTTTGGTACCGCGGATGCCGGCAGCGATTCTCACGTCAGTAACTCCTCATGGAAAAGACAAAATATCTTTGCCCAGCTTATCCGTAATCGTGGCAAAAGTGCGCTTCGGTGCTCTCGCGGACAACTTTGTTGCTGGCGGGGCTGCCCGGTGAATGCACCTCCACTGGCAATAGTCAAGGGGTGGAAATTCTCCAATTGTTGGAACAATTGCGCGGTTAGCGTAGTTACTGGAGCCCCTGACCTGCGGAAACTCAAGGGAGTGGAGAGTTAACCGTGGTAAACTAGGACTATTGGAAAGGGAGAATCCACATGCTTTTTGAGGTCGGCGAGACAGTAGTTTACCCACATCATGGTGCGGCAAAGATCGAAGAGATCAAGATGCGTACCGTCCGTGGGGAAGAGAAAATGTATCTCAAGCTCAAGGTTGCCCAGGGGGATCTGACGATCGAAGTTCCCGCTGAGAACGTTGACCTTGTGGGAGTGCGTGATGTCGTAGGCAAGGAAGGCCTGGAGCACGTATTCGATGTTCTTCGCGCAGAGTTTACGGAGGAGCCCGCCAACTGGTCCCGCCGTTACAAGGCAAACTTGGAAAAGCTTGCTTCCGGTGACGTTATCAAGGTTGCAGAGGTTGTTCGCGACCTGTGGCGCCGGGACAACGATCGCGGAGTCTCTGCTGGCGAGAAGCGTCTGCTTGCAAAGGCCCGTCAGATCCTGATTTCGGAGCTGGCCTTGGCTGAGAAGACAGACGAGGACAAAGCGTCCGAGGTTCTTGACGAAGTTCTGGCTTCATAGATCCATCCTCAGGAGCCCCTGTACCGCAAGGTATAGGGGCTTTTTCGCGCCTGCCAACCATGCCCGCTGCTGCGGACTAAGCGGACTAACGTGGGCGGACTAAACTGGATGGCATGACAGAGGTAAAGGACGGCTCGTGCGCCGTCGTGGTGGTTGCAGCAGGGTCCGGGCAGAGATTGGGACATGGCGTACCTAAAGCACGGGTGCCTCTGGGCGGCGACGCCATGCTGGTTCACGCGGTCCGTGGCGTGATCAAGGCCGGTGTGGCCGCACAGATTTGCGTTGCGATTCCGGCCGACGATTCGGAGGTGGCTGCCATCTGCCAGCGAGTGGGTGCCGAAGCCGCAACGGCGGGCATCCTTTTTAGCATTGTTGAAGGTGGCGCGGAGCGGTCAGCCTCCGTGAGTTCCGCGCTGGAAGTGATTGCCGGCGGCATCACCACCGTCATGATTCATGACGCTGCCCGGCCGCTCACGCCAGCTGGCGTTTTTAACCGCGTGGCCGGAGCCTTGCGGGACGGAGCCAAGGCCGTGATCCCGGCATTGGCTGTCACTGACACCATCAAGACAGTTGTTCCCGCCAGTCTGCCCGTCACCGGAGCCGGGCTTGAAAAAGTGGTTGACACCCCGCCACGCAACCAACTCCGAGCAGTGCAAACCCCTCAAGGTTTTGAGCTGGAGACGTTGCGCCGAGCCCATGAGTACCTGTTGACGCTGGACGCCGCGGCCGCCTCCCGCATCACCGACGACGCCATGCTCGTGGAAGCTTTGGGTGAAGTGGTGTTTGTGGTGCAAGGGTCAACGCACAGCCTGAAGATCACCACACCCATGGACCTGTTGTTGGCCGAGGCCATGCTCGCCGGGCCGTTGCGTCCGCGCTGGATAGAGGGATAGGCCCATGATGTTGCCCCGCACCGGAATCGGCGTAGACATTCACGCATTCGTTCCCGTTGATAGCCCGACTCCTCTGTGGTTGGCCGGTTTATTGTGGGAAGGTGAGCGCGGTCTGAGCGGCCATTCCGACGGCGACGCCGTGGCTCATGCGGCCGCCGACGCGCTGTTCTCCGCCGCTGGAGTGGGCGATCTTGGCACCCACTTTGGCACCGACCGCCCTGAATACCAGGGTGCCTCGGGTGTGCGGCTGTTGGCGGAGGCTGCACGCATTGTGCGCGAGGCCGGATTTGAGATCGGCAACATCGCCGTGCAGTTTGTCGGCAATCGCCCCAAGTTCAGTCCACGGCGCCAGGAAGCCGAGGCTGCCCTGAGTGAGGCGGCAGGAGCGCCGGTCTCTGTCAGCGCAACCACCTCGGACGGACTGGGTTTCCCCGGCCGCAACGAAGGCATCACGGCTTACGCCACGGCACTCGTGGTTAGCCGCGAAGCCCAAGACTCAACACGAAGGGATACCCTAGAGCCGTGACCCTGCGCTTCCATGATTCCGCCACCGCCGCCGTTCGCGACTTTGTCCCGCTCAAAGACGGGCAGGTTTCGTTGTACTACTGCGGTGCCACCGTCCAGGGCGAGCCACACATCGGCCATGTCCGCTCAGCCCTAGCTTTTGACCAGCTGACACGTTGGCTTCAGACCAGTGGCTACAACGTCACTGTTGTGCGCAACGTGACGGACATCGATGACAAGATCCTGGTCAAGGCTGCCGAGAGCGATGAGCCCTGGTGGGGCTTGGCCTACCGTTTTGAGCAGGCTTTCGCGGACGCCTACGCAGCCCTCGGCATTCTCAAGCCCACTTATGAGCCGCGGGCAACTGGCCACATCCCGGAAATGCACGCGCTCATCGCCGCGCTGATTGAGCGTGGACACGCCTACCCGGCACTGGATGATTCGGGCGACGTGTACTTTGATGTGCGCTCCTGGCCCGCCTACGGCTCCTTGACGAACCAAAACATTGACGACATGCAGGCCGCGCCCGACGCCGATCCTCGCGGCAAGCGCGATCCCCGCGACTTTGCGCTGTGGAAAGGGCACAAGAACGGCGATCCCGAGACCGCTCGATGGGCATCCCCGTGGGGCGCAGGCCGTCCCGGTTGGCACCTTGAGTGCTCCGCTATGGTCACCAAGTACCTCGGCACCGAGTTCGACATCCACGGTGGCGGGCTCGATCTGCGCTTCCCGCACCACGAAAATGAGATGGCCCAGTCGCAGGCTGCTGGCCACGGCTTCGCCAACTTCTGGATGCACAATGGCATGGTCACCTACCAGGGTGAAAAAATGTCCAAGTCCATTGGCAACACCATCAACCCGCGCGAAATGCTGGATATCGCCCGCCCCTTGGTGGTCCGCTACTACTTGGGCCAGGCACACTACCGTTCCGTGCTGGACTACCGTCCGGGCTCACTCGAGGAGGCCGCGGCCGCCGTTGAGCGCATTGAAACCTTCATCAATGCCGCCATTGTCAAAATTCACCCCGACGGTGCCTTCGGCTGGTCAAGCAACGTCCCGTTGCCGGCGGCTTTCCGGACCGCGATGGATGACGACCTGAACATCCCCGCCGCTTTGGCTGTGCTGCACGAGACTGTGCGCGCCGGCAACACCGCTTTGGCCAAGAATGACGACGCCGGAGTGGGCATTGCGCTCGAGGCTGCCATCGCCATGACGGAGGCCTTGGGCATTAATCCATTGGATGCGCGGTGGAAGCAGGGCGGTGGTTCGGAGGCCGAGCTGACGGCGCTGGACCTGCTGGTCAAGGCTCAGTTGGAGGCGCGTGCGCAGGCCCGGGCCGAGAAGAACTGGGCCGAATCGGACCGAATCCGCGACACC
>JBKKBD010000227.1:0-5947 GCA_046714315.1 Specibacter sp. | reverse complement strand
TTCCTCGACTGGCGGATTCATGTGGTCCTCCATCCCCGCCTCCGCCCTCGCACTCGCCGTGGTCGGTACCGTCATGGCGATCGTCTACATTGTGATCCTGAAGCAGTTGCGCGTAGCTGAAGTGGATGCCCTGCTCAATCCCTTGCTATCAAAGGTACGCAACCGTCTTCCCGCCAGATGAGCAAACTTCCGAAATTGATAGCGGCCTGTCAAGACCGCAACCATGGAGATTGCCGTGTTTTCCTATAGAATCAGTCAAAATATGGCTTCGTGTGCATAACTCGCACCAGCCCCATGCTTTAAGAGGAGGATTTGGTGCCACAACCTATTGATGTGGGCTCCATCCTTGGCGGCCGCTACAAGGTAACCGGACGTATCTTGGCTTCCGCCGAGGACGACGTTATCCTTGACGGCTTGGACCAAGTCCTAAACCGACCAGTCAGTATATTAGTCTCGGCCGTTGAGAATTCCGCGAACCTGACACAGAGCTCGCGTGAGGTGGCTATTGGCACCCGTGTCTCCAACGTCTCCATCCTGGACCTCGGCGTTCAGGACAACAGCACCTACCTCATTGCCGCAAGGACTACGCCTGCGGACCTATTGGATCTGGTTGTTCCCACGGAGCCGGCCGAGGACGTCTACCAAGAGCCGTTCTTCACCGACACCCTAAGCACCGAGATCTTTGGACAGGCCCGCGACGCCGCGCCTGCAGGTGGTGCTTATGTTTACGATGACAACTCACCGCTGCCTCCCTCAGCCCCGTTGCCCAAGGTAAACAGCAAAAGGGTGCAGCCGGCTCCTGCCCAGCCCACAGCAGCCACCCCGCCGCCCACGGCGGCCGTGACCTCGACACCCATCCCGGCGGCCGCCGTCGTTCCTCCCGTTGCAGCAGCCGCACCGGCCGAGGAGAAGGTGACCCTGTGGGACGAGGACGACTACGGCTTCATCAACGAAGACCACGATGACAACTTCGCTGATTCCCGCCGCCCGGGGACGTTCCCGGCAGAATTGCGCGGTACTGGCAATCATTATTCAGAGCCGGAACTGATCGACGAGGATGATGAGGAGAACGCACCTCGTACGGGCGGGCGCTTGTTGACCGGTGCCATTGTGGCCGTTCTGTTGATCGGTGCGCTTGTCTTCGCATTCCAGCACATCGGTAGTTTGTTTGACGGTTCAAGTAATCAAGCTGGAAACACAAGCTCCGCGGCTACCACCGCAGACGCCACCCAGGAAAAAACTTCTGACGCTCCAGCCGAACCCGCTCCGGTAGCTCCCGTGACCAGCAACATCACGGATATCACAAGCTACGCTGACGGTGTCCAGAACTACAGCGAGGCCTACTACCCGCGTCTGAAGGACGCTTTTGATGGCAATAAGGCAACATACTGGCCCACGGTGGAATTCTCCAACGCCGATTTCGCCAACCTGACCGACGGCGTCAACCTGGTAGTGGAACTGGCCGAGGAATCAACCATCAGCTCAGTGACGATCAACCAGCTTGCTGGCACCGGCGGACAGTTCAACATCCTCACCAACAGCAAGCCCGAAGTTGCCGGCGCAACAAAGATCGGCGGCGGCTCATTCAGCTCCCCTGATTTCACATTGACGGCCGCACCGGGCGTCAAAGCCAAGTACGTCATCATCAGCTTCACTGAACTGCCCAAACTTCAACCGTTCAACACTTACCCTTACGGTTTGAAGATCACCGAAATCAGCGTTAAGTAGCCCACAATCGTGCCACGCGCCGTCGTGGTGGAATAACCGCGCCCTCGAGCCGGTTGTGGATAACGAAGGTCCCAATGGGCCGCCCTGGTGCGGTTCCATCAAGAAGGAAGAGGAACACCCACCCGTGAGCACGCAAGCCACCCCCGCAAGCGATGTCCGTGACGTCATCATCGTAGGTTCTGGTCCCGCAGGGTACACCGCCGCCATCTACACGGCCCGCGCGGATCTCAAACCGCTTATGATCGCTGGCTCAGTCACGGCCGGTGGTGAGCTCATGAACACCACCGACGTGGAGAACTTCCCCGGCTTCCCCGACGGAATCATGGGTCCCGACCTCATGGAGAACTTGGGTCAGCAGGCTGAAAAGTTCGGCACCGAGATCATGTACGACGACGTCACTTCCGTTGAACTTGAGGGTGCGGTTAAGACAGTAACCCTGGCCGATGGTCAGGAATTCAAGGCCCGCACGGTCATCATTTCCACCGGCTCCGCATACCGCGAACTAGGTGTGGAGGGCGAGAAGCGCCTTGTTGGGCACGGAGTTAGCTCCTGCGCAACGTGCGACGGCTTCTTCTTCAAGGGCCATGACATTGCCGTAATTGGTGGCGGAGATTCCGCCATGGAAGAGGCAATCTTCCTGACCAAGTTCGCAGAATCGGTTACCGTGGTTCACCGCCGCGATACCCTGCGGGCCTCCAAGATCATGGCCGATCGAGCCCTGAACCACCCCAAGATTAAGTTCGTCTGGAACTCTGAAGTTGTGGCCGTTGACGGCGATGCCAAGGTCACCGGCCTCCAGCTGAACAACTTGGTTACCGGCGAGAAGAGCGAACTTGCCGTGACCGGTGTATTCGTTGCTATTGGAAACGACCCCAGGGTCGATCTGGTCAAGGGAGTCCTTGAGCTCACCGATGCCGGAACCATCGCAGTGGAGGGCCGTACCTCCAAGACCAGCCTTTCCGGCGTTTTTGCCGCCGGAGATGTCATTGACCCCACGTACCGTCAGGCCATCACGGCCGCCGGCTCGGGATGCGCCGCCGCACTTGATGTGGAACACTTCCTAGCCCAGCAGGATTCCTAAGAGAAAGTAGTTCGCCATGAGCAATGCAAAGAGCGCAACGGATGCAACGTTTGCCGACGCAGTCCTTAATTCCGAGAAGCCGGTCATCGTGGACTTCTGGGCCGAATGGTGTGGCCCGTGCCGCAAACTCGGTCCCATCCTGGATGAGATCTCGGTTGAGTACTCGGACAAGGTCGAGGTCGTGAAGGTGGACGTTGATGCCAACCCCGGCATCTCCGCCAAGTACGGAATCACGTCAATTCCTGCTGTCTACCTGTTCCAGGGTGGCGAGGTCACTGGCACTGTCATTGGTGCGCGTCCCAAGCAGTACTTTGAGAAGGAATTTGCAGACGTCCTGAAGTAGGCGCCGTGGCAGACCCAAGGGCTGCCCCAAGCTGTAAATAGTTGTGGACCGGATATTGTCCGGTCCACAACTATTTAAGCGGGTTTTTGACTTCTCCCAGATTGATTCTAAGTGTCATAAAATTGCATTGCTTTTCTGCAATCGTGGCCCGCTCTTGGCAAAAATATCCCCTCGGGTGGAATTTTGGTTGTTTCACGTGAAACTAAGCGAGGTGCTCCTTCATTCACCTTGACTCCATTTTTCACGTAGGACGGTGGGTTGAATGGAGTATGTGCTCAAAGGTTTTCATGAGTCTGAAATCTTTCGGGAACCAAAGACTCAAATGTCGCCGCGGGCGGACTCTTTGTATTACCCGATTGACCGAGCTACTTCATCCACCACAGCGAATGGCACGGACTTCATCACCAGGCTGGCCATCCCTCCTATTGCACCCCGCTCCACCAACAATGCCGTAATGGAGTTTCAGCCGGATGTGCCAATTCCGTGTCTCCAGACAAGCAGGATCGGTCCCCCGATGGCGGGGGCCCCGAATCGCAGGCACGGCCCCGGCAGGATGCTGCCAGTTGATTGCCTGATGATTACGTGGATGCAATGGCCGCTTAGACGTGACCCCAGAACCCATCCTCGACCCTTGCTGCAGGTCTCACTGAGGAACTAGTCCACAGAATCCACCGCGCCCGTGCGGCAGCGAATTCCAACTGAGCTCACGGTCCAAGCTGCCCAGGGCCACTTGGACCGTAGCCCGACCAAACGGGGGGCGGACATCGCAGCTGCCCTCCTTCCCAACCACTCCACGGCCAAGGACAGCATCTTCGGCTCGGCTGTGCCACGCTTCTGCACTGTAGCTGAGACTGACACTGGCGCCGCCGACGGTGGCCTTGTTCTTGATGGCGGCTGCGGTGCAAAAAACGAATCTTCGCTTGGATCGTCCGTTTCCCGAACTTGGCAGAGACTCGCGTCCGGCCCTCCTAACAACAATGTTGCTGAGTAGTTTGGTGAACACTTCTCGTGCTGTGAGGGATCTCAGGACGGCTCGAGGCGGTCGTTGCGTTCATCATCGATGGCATCCGGGTGGGGTTGGTGGCTCGTGAGTTGAATGCATTTGGGCAGCTACTCACGGGTCAGTCCGTTCCTGTTCTCGTTGACAGGTCACCGCCATGGCCAGTTGTGCGTCGCGTGCCATGCGCGTACTTTGATCCCAGATCCTTGAACCCTACGTCAAGGCGGGGAGGTCGTTGACATGACTGATGGCGAGATCGGCGACAGCGCTCTTGCCTCCGTCACAGAGAATCAGACCACCTCTGCGCTCACCCAACGGCTTCACCGATCGTAGCTTGGTCCGATTGGACTGGGGCAGAATGCCTTTGTTCGACAGCTCGCCTTTGGGCAAGGCATAGATCCACCGGTACATCGCTTCACGGGACACGGTGCAACCTGCGGTGTCGGATGACTTTCTCATGGTCGCAACGCCGTCCTCAGCTACCGAACCCAAATGCCCGGCTATCTGGCGAGGAGTCCTCGATCTCGCAAGGTCTGCCTAGTCGGGTGGAAAGGATGGTGTCCATCACCAACTTCCCTGCCTTGGGCGTTTGCATCGACGCCGCGCAGCACAGTCTGCATGCACCGGACGGTGGAAGCGAGTCTTCGTCGAGTTCCACCCGCGTTCCTGCCAGATGGTCGTGTGGTGACGGCCAAGATCCGCCCCAATCTGCCGCTCCGCGCTGCCGGCCAGAAGACCAACAGCATTGTCCACTCGACCCGAGAACGACAACGCCCTACGCTTCACCGGCGGTTCCACCATTCAACTGACTTGTTACTTAGAGGGCACGACACCGCCGGGCCGGCCACATTGACGACCTGACGGCTCCCCGGCTTTGACGATCTAAACTACAGCGGTCCTGCCTCCAAGGGTCCAGCGGGCCACCAGCAACTACTCAGAATCGTCCGAGGTTCCTTGGCTACCGCTGCCCCGCGCATCACCACTCATCTTGGTGCCCCGGCTATCATTTCCACGGAACCGGTAAGCAACACACCATTTGACGCCTCGTCAAGGCTGTACCGGATCACGCTGGCCGTGCGGACCATGTTCCGGATCTGGGACGAAGACTGCCAGTCCCCGGGTTCATGACCCAGGCTGCATCTTCCGAAATCAACCACATCTGAAGTTCTGAGCACTGTGGGCCGAGGCTCTTCGGCAGCCTCCAAACGACGGACATTACCTCGCTGGCGATCTATGTACTTGGGGCCCTAGCCGTGACGGTATGATCAGGACGTGCTAGACCAGTACCTCAACGATTACGGCAGCACACCCTACGCAGGAACACACGAAACCGCATAGGGCGTGGCATCACGCAGTGAGTCTGTTTCACGTGAAACAAAGAGATGACTTCGCGACCGTCTATCTACGAGCCCGCTCTGCAATCCTTGGTACCCGCCGGTTGGCCCGGTTGCGGCTTCGAATACCCATCGGTTGCATCACGGACTCCGTGAAGCCGATGATCCGACGGTGCCGACACAGTCCTTTTCTCTTCTGAATGGCGTACCAATAGCAGTGATATCTATGAACATTCGATCGAGTCCTGGATCAAGCGGCGACTGGACGTCGGGCCGTTCTTGGATTGCGGGACCTGTTCGTGGACACCAGCGAATGCCGCGCCGAACGGAAACGTTCGTCGACCTGTTGAATGACCGTGTGACCCGTCGTCCACCCTTTCTATGAATACTGCCTTCTTTGGAAGCCACCTTTAGCGTTCTCCACGAACCCGCAATTGGGCCCTTTTACGAGTGCCGGCTAC
>JBKKBD010000226.1:0-4307 GCA_046714315.1 Specibacter sp. | reverse complement strand
AGGCCGGAGTGCTCACTGACGATGGCAAGACGGCGGCTTCGCCATTTTTACTGGTCTGAAGCGGTGACGTACCGGTATCGATCAAATCGTGAAACCAATGTGACATCGGCACGAGATCAGTTGGAGTTTGCAATTTAACCGCAGCGCTGTGCAGAGCCGCAACATCCTCACAAAGTAGCCGCATCACCTCATCGGCGCGTCCTGCTTGGCACATGACTGTAAAGTCTCGCTGCCCGGTGGCTGGATCCATCAATACTGCCTGATCGTTGTCCTCGTGAACCGCAAGCAAGGCAGAATCAGCCCACCAGGCCGGCACCGTTCCGGCAACCCAGCTCATGACCACGGTCCTATCCTTCTGGGTCCATTGGATGGCCGCGAGTGTTTTGGCGCCCTGCCGGAGCGAGTAACGACGGCGTCCGGCAATTCGGCAACATCTTCGTCATAGTGCCTCGAAAAGTTAAAATGTGTTGTCCATCACGCCACTATGTGTTTTGATGATATCTCCAGCACCAAATTAAAGACCTATAGGCGACTTGTCTAGTCACTTTGTACCATAGCTGGAATCTCTCTGAACAGTTTCCAGCTACTGCTTTTGTCTCTCAGGGAGTCTTTCCTCGAGCCTTCTCCAACGGAGTCAGGAGCCTTTCTATGCACACATCATTTCGTCCAGTGTCTTTACTGCTCGCAACCGCGCTGTCTATGGGGACGTTGGTAGGGGCCAATGTAGCTCTCGCATCCCCTGGGAACCCGCAAGCATACTACGTAGACTGCACCGCGCTAGCTAGCGGTACGGGAACCCAAGCCTCACCATGGAATTCCCTTATGGACACCAACGGCTTCACTTTTGGCCCGGGCGACAGCTTGTTGTTCAAGAAGGGCACCACGTGTGTGGGGACACTCAGTCCATCAGGATCTGGGAGCCAGGCTGCTCCATTCACCATCGGAGCCTATGGCACTGCCGGCGGCCGGGCCGTCCTCGACGGCGCCGGCGCATCCAAGGTTGTACACCTGTTTAACCAGCAATATGTGACGCTACAAGATCTCGAAATCACCAATGCAGCAAATCCCGGTACTAACCGGCGCGGCATTGACGTCGAGCTGCAAGACTTCGGGACTGGCAACGGGTACGTCATACAGAACATCTATATGCACGACGTTTGGGGAGATGACACCAAGGGAACCGCCGGTTCACAAGGCATCGCTTTTCGTGTCTCCGGGCAAACCACGCCGACAACATACAACGACGTCAGGATCATCAATAATCAACTCGCAAACATTGACAGGCAGGCAATCGTCCTGCAGCTCAGCCCCTGGAGCTGCAGGCTGGAAATAGATTGCACAGGAACAAGCAACTGGTTGCCTGCAACGGCTGTCAGCGTGAAGGGTAATTCCCTGACGAATATTGGCGGCGATGGAATCGTACTGAACACGACTCAAAATGCCAAAGCAGAAAACAACGTGATCAAAGGATTTAATGTCCGTTCCGCTGCTTACAATGCCGGCCTGTGGAGCTTTAACAGCAACGGATTTCTGGCTCAGTTCAATGATGTGTCGGGCGGCATCGGACATCTGGACGGTATGGCATATGACAGCGATGGCGGTAACGTCGACGCCACGTTCCAATACAATTTCAGCCACGACAATGAAGGTGGTTTTTTCCTCTTCTGTCCCTACGCCAACAATGTCAATCGCGGCACTATTGTCCGATACAACATTAGTCAAAATGACCAGTACCGCGGAATCGAGAATTGCGCCGGAAAAGTCACGGCTGCCCAGGTGTACAACAACACGTTCTACATCGGAAACGGTGTGACCCAGGTAGTCGTCAACGAAAACGTAAACGTTACCCGTGATGTAAAGATGTGGAACAACATCATCTACAAGGGCGGCACTGGCTCAGCGTCCTTCAAGCTCGCCGCCAATACTGGATATACGTTCCAGAACAACACAATATCTTCTTGGATCACCAACAAACCGCTCAATCCCGGCGGAATCACGGCTAATCCGTTGATGTGCAACGCCGGCACAGCAACCAGCCTCGGCACGGCTGGCGGTTACAAGCTACAGCCATCGTCCCCTGCAATAGCGGCCGGGGCACCCATCTTGGGCAATGGCGGTCGCGATTACTTCGGCACCTCTCTGTCCACCCCGCCCAACATCGGCGCAAGCGAGACTGCCAGTTGCTAAGAAATGCGGGTCGGCAGGGAACGACAACCCTGCCGACCCGCGGACCAACGCTGGCCACAATGAACAGCGGCTAAAAAATCACTGAGTCACTTGGCAGTGCGTTCGCCTTGGCTACGTCTCCCAGCCAACCGAGGCTGGGCTTGGGCGTGCGCACAAAGGTCTCGCGATCGACGGCGATGAGCCCGAAGGTCGGGCGGAATCCGCTCGCCCACTCGTAATTGTCCAAGGCGCTCCAGTGCTGGTAACCGAGCACCTCCACGCCGTCGGACATCGCAGCATGCAGCCCTCGCAGGGCACCGTCAGTGTAGGCAATGCGGCGGGTGTCATCGCCGGTGGCGATGCCGTTCTCTGTCACGATCACGGGAACTCCCCCACTCAGTTCCCACGCGCTGCGCACACCGAGCTCGAGTGCCGGGGGGAAGAACTCCCATCCGGTGAGCGTGGTCTCGACGTCGGCGGCAACCGCAAGCGGGCCGTTCGGTCCGATGAAGGTCCGCGTGTATGCCTGCACGCCAACAAAATCATCCCCGGCGGACTGTTCGAGGTACCAGTCATCGCGCGGGTATCCGTATTCGTGCAATTTCTCATCGGCACCGGGCTCGCCGGTGGAATGGAAGGCCTGGGTGGCCACGGTCCAGCCGGTTTTCAGGCCAGAAACGCTGGATAGCACCTCGCGTGAGCGCTTGTGCGACTCGAGCAATGCGTCAGCGACGCCCAAATCGGGGTTGGGCAGCCCGTAGGCCACCAGGTTCGCCGCGTCCTCTCCCCCTGCCAGCATTGCAGCGATGTTCGGTTCGTTGATGGTGCAGACAAAGTCAACGCCGTCGGAAACAATGGGCAGGATTGATTCGGTGTAGCGGGCAAAGAGATCGGCGGCGTCGTTGGCACGCCAGAATCCGTCGTTGTGCATCCACTGCGGAACGGTGAAGTGCATGAGTGTCACCGTGGGGTTGAGCCCGAATTCGTGGGCGGCGTCCACCATGCGCCGGTAGTGGTCGATCTCCGCCCGGGACACGAATCCCCGCTCCGGCTCGATGCGCGCCCACTCGATGCTGAAACGGTAGGAGTTAAGTCCGGCGTCGGCCAGCAGCCGCATGTCTTCACGGTAGCGGTGGTAGCTGTCCATGGCGTCGCCGCTTGGCTCCACGATGTTGGTGCCTGCGGCGTGCTCCATGGTCCACCAGTTGCTGTTGACGTTGTTGCCCTCGATTTGGTGGGCCGCCGTTGCGGCACCCCACAAGAATCCGTCGGGAAAGGTGAGCATGTTACTCCTTGAATTGCGGTGTGAATTGAAGTTCTGATGTTCTGGCTGCAGGCCGGTGGAGCGCCCAAAACCGGTCAAGAATTGCGGCGGTTGCCGCAGGTGAATCCAGCTGCGGAGAGTGTGCCGCGTCCGGAATCACCTCGTAGTCAGCCCCGATGTGGACGGCCATGGCGCGCTGCGCCTCGATGGGCCATACGTCGTCGAACTCGCCGTGTGCAATGAGTACGGGCAACCCCGTGGCTGCGATCTCGGCGCTCCTGTCAACATGGGTGCGCAGAATGTGGGCACCGGCGCGCAAGTTGTCGCTGGAGGTGCGTGCCGCGCGAAGGCGCAAGAATGCCATGTCTGGTGCCAAAAGTTCGTCGGCCAGCCCCAGTGTGTGCGGGTTGTCGCGGTTCCACAGCCCCATGCTTCCGCCTTCGGCGAGTATCTCGCTCGTGTCTGCGTGCCTGCCCGCCCAGCCGTTTGGACCGGAACAGAGCACGCTGAGGCTCAGGAACGCCTCGGGGTGGGCGATCGCCGCCTCCGGTGCAACGATTCCGCCAAAGCTGTGCCCGATCAGGTGCACGGGTGCGCCATTGCCGACGATTTCCGCCACCTCGAGCACATCGGCGGCGAAGATCTCCAGGGTGTAGTGCCCCAAACCCGGCGGCCCCACGGAATCGCCCTGGCCGCGCTGGCTGTAGGCCCACACGTCCCAACCCAGTGCTGACAACAGCGGCAGGAACTCACGGAAGTCCTCCTTTGACCCGGTGAACCCGGGCACAAAGAGCACGGTCCCTCGCGATTGACCCTGGGCGTGCGCGTGATAGGCCGTCAGTTGGCCGACCCTGGCCGGGATGCCCAGCACGGAAAC
>JBKKBD010000225.1:0-3733 GCA_046714315.1 Specibacter sp. | reverse complement strand
CGCAGGTAGCCGAACTCTCCATCGAGCGCGCCAAGCGCCTCGTGGAAATGGGCATGGACGTTGTTGTCCTGTTGGACTCCATGACCCGTCTGGGTCGTGCCTACAACAACTCGGCTCCGTCTTCCGGCCGTATCCTCTCCGGTGGTGTGGACTCCGCAGCCCTGTACCCGCCCAAGCGCTTCTTCGGTGCGGCCCGCAACATTGAAAACGGCGGCTCATTGACCATCCTGGCCACGGCACTGGTGGAAACCGGTTCCAAGGCCGATGAGGTCATCTTCGAGGAGTTCAAGGGCACCGGCAACATGGAGCTCCGCCTGTCACGCCAGCTGGCTGACAAGCGCATCTTCCCGGCCGTTGACGTCAACGCCTCGGGTACCCGTCGCGAGGAGAACCTGCTTTCTCCTGAAGAAGTCAAGATCATGTGGCGCCTGCGTCGCGTGCTCTCCGGTCTGGAAATGCAGCAGTCGCTTGAACTGTTGACCTCCAAGATCCGTGAAACAGGCTCAAACGTCGAGTTCCTGATGCAGATCCAGAAGACAACGTTGGGCTCCAAGGCCGAACAAGATAAGTAGCTACACCAACGAAACCGCCTCTGTTGTGAAGGGGGCCCGCCCGCTTCGCGGACGCCCGAAGCCGCTCCCGGCCCCCTTCACAACGACGGCGGTTTTGTGCGTTAACTACTGACTCGTTCGCGTCCTTGTAGAAGTTATTAGACTTGACTTACGTCGAGAGAGGTATTTGAAATGTTTGAATCCATCCACGGGCTCCTTGATGAGCATGCTGAGTTGCAGATGCGCCTCAGCGAGCCTGAAGTGCATGCGGACCAGGGTCTGGCCCGCAAGCTTGGCCGCCGTTATGCGGAATTGAGCAATGTTGTTGAGGGTTACCACCAGGTGGAGACCATCGGCGACGATCTGGAGGCTGCCCGTGAAATGGCGTCCGAGGATGCTGAATTTGCTGCCGAGGTTCCGGTTCTGGAAGAACAGCTTGCTGCCGCCCAGGAGAAGCTGCGCCGTCTGTTGATCCCGCGCGATCCCGACGACGCCCGCGATGTCATCCTTGAGGTCAAGGCCGGTGAAGGTGGAGACGAGGCCGCCTTGTTTGCTGCTGACCTGGTGCGTATGTACACCCGCTACGCTGACAACCGCGGCTGGAAGACGGAGATCATCTCCGCCACGGAATCCGATCTGGGTGGCTACAAGGATATTTCCATCGCCGTCAAGGGGCGTTCCAATGATCCGGCCGAGGGTGTCTTCGCACGCTTGAAGTTTGAAGGTGGCGTGCACCGGGTGCAGCGCGTACCGGCCACGGAATCCCAGGGACGAATCCACACTTCCGCCGCCGGTGTTCTGGTGCTGCCGGAAGTCGACGAGCCTGAAGAAGTGGACATCAACCAGAACGATCTTAAGATCGATGTCTACCGGTCCTCGGGTCCGGGTGGCCAGTCCGTGAATACCACCGACTCTGCCGTTCGTATTACCCACCTTCCCACCGGAATCGTGGTGGCCATGCAGAACGAGAAGTCGCAGCTGCAGAACCGCGAAGCCGGCATGCGCGTGTTGCGTGCCCGTATTTTGGCGCACCAGCAGGCAATTGTTGATGCCGAAAACTCGGCCGTACGTAAGTCGCAGATCCGTACCATGGACCGCTCGGAACGTATCCGTACGTACAACTACCCGGAAAACCGGATCGCCGATCACCGCACCGGCTACAAGGCCTACAACCTTGACACGGTCATGAACGGTGACCTGGAACCCGTGGTGCAATCGGCCATCGAG
Organism: Specibacter sp.; assembly: GCA_046714315.1. Lineage (GTDB taxonomy): Bacteria > Actinomycetota > Actinomycetes > Actinomycetales > Micrococcaceae > Specibacter. Next base: position 1,955 of record JBKKBD010000225.1, on the reverse strand, counting down.
ATGGACGAGCAGGCACGCTTGGACGCCTTGGGTGACTGAAATTCCACTTGCGGATGCGGTTAAGAGTGCGACGGCGGTCCTTGCGGCCGCTGGTGTGCCCTCACCGGTTGTGGATGCCCAGCTTCTGGCTGCGCACCTGCTTGGCGTGAGCCGTGGTGAGTTGGCCGCCATGTTATTTGGCACGGCTGTGGCGCCGTCGGGATATGACGCGCTTATTACGCGTCGGGCCGCGCGCGAGCCGCTTCAGCACATCACCGGTGTCGCATACTTTAGGCATCTGGAGCTTGCCGTGGGCAAGGGCGTGTTTGTGCCGCGGCCGGAAACTGAATCGGTGGTTCAACTCGGCATCGACGTATTAACACAGTTGCGCCAGGATCGTGGTGCGAATGGCGAGCTCGTCGCCGTCGATCTCGGGACAGGCTCAGGCGCCATTGCCGCCGCCATGGCCACAGAGGTTCCTAGCAGCCGTGTCTACGCCGTGGAATTGAGCGATGACGCATTTCCCTGGGCGCAGCGGAACCTTGCTGGCACAGGGGCAACTCTTGTTCATGGGGACATGCGTACTGCGTTCATGGAGCTCAACGGCACCGTGGATGTGGTGGTGTCGAACCCGCCGTACATCCCCGCAGCCGCAATTCCACGTGATATTGAGGTCAGGCTCCATGATCCGCACATGGCGCTTTACGGTGGGGGAGCGGACGGCATGGAAATGCCTACGGCCGCGGCGGCAACGGCCGCGCGTCTGCTGCACCCAGGCGGGTTCTTCGTCATGGAGCATGCTGAGGTGCAGGCCGAGCAAATGGCCGCCCTCCTCAACGACAGTGGACTCTGGGACAACGTTCGTACCCATGTGGACCTGACCGGGCGGGACAGGGCCACTAGTGGCCTTCGCCGCTAACCAACGTTTCGCGAAGAGTTTCGGTTTTGACGGCCGCGTTCATCTGTTTGGGCGCCGTGATGAAAGAATGGAATTGTGAGTACCACTTCTTATAACTGCACCAATGACGCCCAGCGCGCCGAGGGCCTGGCCCATGCGCAAAAGGCCATTGCCGCCAAGCAGGTCATCGTCATGCCTACGGACACCGTCTACGGCATTGCCGCAGACGCATTCTCCCCGCAGGCAGTGGCAACGCTACTGGCTGCCAAGGGGCGCGGGCGCAACATGCCGCCGCCGGTGTTGATCCCTCGGATCGGCACTATGGAGGGGCTCGCCGTCGACATACCTGACGATGCCCGTAGGCTTGCCGAAAAGTACTGGCCGGGCCCGCTCACCCTGATTTTCCATGCCCAGCCAACCCTGACGTGGGACCTCGGCGAAACGCACGGTACGGTGGCGCTTCGTGTTCCGGACGATCAGCTTGCCCTGGATCTGCTGACCCTCACCGGACCGCTCGCCGTTTCCAGCGCCAACCGGACAGGCCAAGAGGCTGCTCAATCGGCCGCGGAAGCTCGGACTCAGCTCGCGGAATCCGTGGAGGTTTATCTGGAGGGCGGCTTCCGTCCGCTGGAAGGCACGGATCCCACTCCCTCAACCATTGTTGACGCAACGGGTCTGCGCCTCCGAGTGGTACGCGAAGGCGCCATCTCGCTGGAAGAGATCAAGCGTATGATTCCCAGCGTTCTCGCTGCGGATGCGGAGCCGGAAGTATGGGCACCGGTCAACCTGAGCAAGGAAGCCGTTCCTGAGGCAGCCGAGCCGTCGGATGAAGCCCCTGAACCGATGGACGGCTCCATAGAATCCACCGAGCGCGCTGATGATGCTGACGCCCAGACTGATGATGTAGAAGCCCAGTCGGATGACACCGAAGAGCCCAAGGATGCCGCTGCGTCCTAGCCGCACCTCGAAATGATCATGGCCCCCAAACTCTAGTTTGGGGGCCATTATTATGAAGCGAAGCTAGTCCGTTAGCCGCCCGCGGGGTATTCGCCGTGGCCCACATGTTCTCCCCATTCGG
>JBKKBD010000224.1:0-14936 GCA_046714315.1 Specibacter sp. | reverse complement strand
CCAACAGAAATCTGGTCCGGCTGTAGCGTGCCGGCGTCCTTCATGCGACCCAGGTGGAGGGCGAGCAGGAAGCCTTTGTTGATTTCCAAGGCCATGTTGACGAGTTTCTGCTGGGTGAGTTGATATCCGGCCAGTGGTTTGTCGAACTGCAATCGAGTGCCGGAGTAGTCCAGGGCAGCCTCGAAAGCGTCCCGGGCCGCGCCCATGGCTCCCCAGATGATCCCGTAGCGCGCCTCATTCAAGCAGGAAAAGGGACCCTTGAGTCCGGAAACGTTGGGCAGCACTGCCGATTCCGGCAAGCGAACGTCAACGAGCTCCACATCGCACTGGATGGAGGCGCGCATGGACAGCTTCGGCTCTATGGGCGTGGCCGTAAATCCCGGAGTCGCGGTCGGCACCACAAAACCGCGCACACCCTCATCAGTCTGGGCCCAGATAATGGCAACGTGTGCCACCGAGGCCAGGCCAATCCATCGTTTGCTGCCGTTGAGCACCCAGTCGCCCTTGTCGCGGCGCGCGAAAGTTCTCATGTTTCCCGGGTCCGAGCCCGCGCTCGGTTCGGTCAATCCAAAGCACCCAATCGCTTCACCGGCAGCCATGGCCGGCAGCCACTCCTGCTTCTGTTCCTGCGATCCGTGCTTGTAGATGGCGCTCATGGCCAGGGATCCTTGCACCGAGACGAACGTCCGCAGCCCGGAGTCCCCCGCTTCCAACTCTGCGGCGGCCAGACCATATTCCACGGCGGAATGGCCGGCGCAACCGTAACCTTTCAGGTGCATGCCGAGCAGGCCGAGCTTGGCCATTTCCGGGATGATTTCCAACGGAAAAACGGCCTTTTCATACCAGCCGGCAATGTTTGGCTTGATCTCACTGTCCACGAATGACCGGACGGAATCACGCAGCGCGCGCTCTTCCGCGGAGAGCAGGGAATCAAAATCTATGAGGTCGCTGGGATCGGTCATCGTGGGGCCTTTCGAGGTGATGGTCTGATTTTCAAAGGAACAAAGCGGACGACGCCGTTACCACTTGCGTTTCACTTCCTCGGCCCAACCAAAGATGGAAGCCACCCTGATTTTCTCTCCTGCTTCCGACGTGATTTCGCCGTCAAAATAGCCAAAGCATTGGTGCTCCTCGCTCAGCACGATCACCTTGTTGAAATTTGAATATCTGTCGTAGATCGGGGTGAACGTCAGGTCCACCCGGCTGCCCGTGATGCGCCACGGCTTCATCCAGTCGTTGACGTCATAGATCCACGTCAATTCCTCGCTGATCTTTTGAATTTCGCCATCGATGCGGAGCGAATTTTCTGTGGACGGTGTCCCTTCGGTCCACTTCCCACCAAATTGTAGGCCGATCTCACGCCCATCGGTCCGGCCGCTTCCCGAGGCCCAATTCCAGAGAATCGAGTAGGGCCAACGGCCCCGCCCATGATCCAAGGTGGCATAGGATTCGGCGGCGTCAACCGGGTATTCAACGCCGTCGGCAATTGTCGTCCCGGACACGGGCAGGCAGTTGTCCTTACGCGTGTATTGAAAGACTTTGTCGCTCCACGGCACCAAAACACCCATGGACTGGTGATTCGGCGGAACCACCACATCCAGGTCGACCGTCAACCGCTCTGAATCCATGCGCAATTTCACGCCCCCGTCGTAGGGGGTCATGCTGATCTGGATTTCTTTCCCCTTGCCGATGATAGGTTCGTTCGCCAGCCCCTTGAGCGTCTTGGTGCCGTTCTTGAGCCACTGAATTTCCGCCAAGGGTATGGCCTTCAGCGTCTTCTTGTCCAAGAAGAACCCGGCGTTGGTCACCTTGTAATCTGTGTCGGAAACGTTCAGAGCCACCACGTGGGTGGGTGTTGAAATACACCAGTATTCAAAGCGCTTGTTACGGCCCCAACCACGCAGGTTGGCCCGGTGCATGGGTGTCCGGCTCCAACCAACTGCTTCTGGATTCAGGCGACCATTGGGCAGGCACATCTGAACCTGGCTGGTAATTTCACGTTCCATGGATACGGGTTCTCCTCTTGTGGCCACGTGGCCAGGTGATCAAACGGTGACGCAGTCTAGGTGGGCGGGGTCAGCCCTTGGTTGCACCCTCGGCTAGGCCGTTGATGAGGTGCTTTTGAACCATCAGGGCAAAGATAACCACGGGAATCACGGTCAGCGTACCCACGGCAGTCAATGCTCCCCACATTGCACCATTTTCCGTATCCGCCGCCATGCCGGCGATGGCTACCGGAATGGTTGCCGCATTTCGGTTAGTCAGGATAAGTGCAAAGAGCAGCTCTTCCCACGCAAGGATGATGCTAAAGATCAACGTCGACACAATCCCGGGCATGGAAATCGGAACAATGATCCGGAAGAACGTTGCGAGTCTTGACGCTCCATCCAGCATGGCCGATTCCTCCAGCTCCTTTGGCAGGGCCGCGAAGAAGGACCGCATCAGCCACATGACATAGGGAATCAGGAACGTGCAGTACGCGAGAATCAGCGTGATATGCATATCCGTGATGCCCAGGTTTCGTGCAACAAGGAACATCGGCACGGCCAAGGCGATGGGCGGCACTCCACGCGACGCCAGAATCAGCACGCCGATGGTTGCCCCACCCTTGATGTTCAGGCGGGAGAGTGCGTATCCGGCCATGGTCCCCAGGGTCAGGGACAGCACGCCGGCCCCAACAGCAACGATGACCGTGTTGAGCATTCTCCGGCCGATGTCGGCTTGCTGCATATAGCTGGTGTAGTTGTCCATGGTAAACGTGGAGAAGATTTTCGGCGGAGTGGTAAAGATATCCGTCGGCAACTTGAACGACGTCGAAATCATCCAGAGAACTGGAAGGAGGAAGCCCAGACAGATGGCCACGCCGGAAATGATGCGAAACCACCGGCCCGCGTCTATTTTTCTTTTGCGAAGTGTCAGGGTCGAGGCGCTCAAAACCTGTCCTCCAGTTTCTTGGTTGTGCGGAGGAAGATCATCGTCATGATCATGGTGAGAACAAGGACGATCACCGCCATTGCGGATGATTCGGCGAATTTAAGTGAACGAAACGCTTCCTCGTAGATGTACAGGTTGACGACATTTGTCGATTGGCCCGGCCCGCCCCTGGTGGCGGCGAGCGCAATGTCGAACATCTTCACGGCACCGAGCCAGCGAACCACGAAGACTGCGCCGATGGCGCTGGCCAGCAGGGGCAGGCTGACGTGGATTAGGGTGTGCCACCAGCGTGCACCGTCCACGGCTGCGGCTTCGAAAACATCCTTCGGGAGTGCCAGCATGGCGGCCGAGGCAATGAGGACGATGAACGGGGTCCAGCGCCACGTGTCGATCAAGACGATGCTGATCATGGCAAGGTTCGGATCCCCCAGCCAGTTCAGCGGGCCAATGCCAGCGAAGCCCAACACATAGTTGACGATTCCCCAGAGTGGATCGAGCAGCATTTTCCATACTCCACCTGCCACAACCGGGGCCACCACCATAGGGATGAGGAAGAGTGCGCGAACTAATCCACGCCACTTCCACTCCACATTGAGCAGATAGGCGATGCCAAAGCCGAGCACCATCTGCAGGGGAAGAGCCAGGACCAAGTAGATGCCGGTGACCTTCAGGGAGTTCAGGAATCCGGGATCCGTAATGGCGTCCTTGTAGTTATCCCAACCGACCCACCCCTTGGGTGCGAACGTCGCCAGATTCAGCTCGGAGAAGCTGATCTGAATCGTGTAGAAGATGGGGTATGCCAGCAGTGCCAACAACAGCAGGGTTGTTGGCCCAAGAAAGGTCCACTTGCTGAACAGATCGTTGACCTTCAGCCTGGCCCGCGATGGCTGGGAATAGCCACCTTTCACCGATCTCCTTGAACTTGGCGGAGATCCGCTCGCGTCCTTGGTTTTTGTGAGAAGAGGAGTATTGGGCATTACTTGCTCAGCGCCTTCTCAATTTCAGCTGCTGCGTTGTCAAGGGCATTGGCAGCATCGTTGGGATTTGCCATGGCCACGGCCGTCTCATCAGCCAGAATCCGCTGTACCTCGTCGGAGTTGGTCAAGCGGGGGCGCCACATTTTTCCGGTTTCGGCATCGGCATACGCATCCTTCAGCGCGGCAAAGACGGGGCTGAGCCATTCGTGTTCGGGAGTCGAGTCAAGGGTGGAGGTTCGTGCAGGAAATACACCAAGGGTGTTGGACTGCCAGACTTCGCCTTCGCTGGAGCTCAGCCATTCAATAAGTTTCCACGCAGCTTCCGTGTTCTGGCTGCGGCTGGCGATGGCACCGCTCCAGATACCGCGGTGTGCACCGGAACTCTTAGTTCCGGCAGGCATGACCTGGATGCCCACCTGGTCGGCTGTCAAGGTAGTCGTCTTCGGGTCAATGGCCGTGCCCTTGTAGACGCTCCCCCAGTTGAACATGGTGGCCGTCTTGCCTTGGCGGAAAGCCTCCAACGGTTCGGTGAACTGCCACGTTGAGGCACCGGGAGGGGCATATTTGAGCATCTCAACGTGCGTCTGCAGCGCGGCAACGCCGGTGGCGTTGTTGAAGGCCGGTTTGTTGTCCCCATCCAGGAGTTCGCCGCCATTGGCGTTGAAGATGGTTTGCCACACGGTGGGGGTCAACGGATCACGGGTGAAGTAGGTGCCTACCGCCCACGTGTCATCCTTGCCATCGCCATTGGTATCCCGGACCAGCTTAGGGGCCTGGGACATGTAGTCGTCCCAGGTGAGCTCCGGGGTCGGTTCCGGAACGCCGGCATCCTTGTAGAGGGACTTGTTGTAGAACATCATCAGCATGTTGGAGCGCAGCGGGACGCCGTACTGGATCCCTTCCCATTCTCCTGCGGCCAGAGGGGCTGAGTTGAAATCGGTCCAGTCGTAGCTGGCGTCGGTCCAGTCGGCCGCATCTTTTTTCAGATCCAGCAGTGCACCTGTGGAAGCCATCTGGGGGATCCAAGGATCGTCGGCCATGACAATGTCGTAGGTGGGATCGGCCGCTGTCAGCTCAAGCATGGTCTTGGCCAGCTGGTCACCGTAGGGAACGCCATCGACGGACACCTTGATATTCGGGAACTTCTTGTTGAATTCCGGGACCATCTGCTCTTGCCACTGCTTGGCGTAACCGTCGTTGGCAAGGATCCTGATTTCCACCGGCTTCTCGACCGTGCCAACGCCACCGGACTCCTTGGCGGGGCCGCTGCATGCAGCAGTGGCCAACATGGCGGCGGCCAGGACACCGGCGCCAAGAATGGCCCGCCGGGAGGGCATGGTGGCTAATCCTGTTTTATTCATCATTGAATCCTCGTTCCGAAAACTTTCATGGACATCCCACGGCACATCGTCGTGACTTGGGACACTTGACCTACCGAAACACCACGATGACAGAAGTCATCTAGTCAAGTCCAATACTTAGTTCTTATTTCAGTTATAACAATTAATACTTAGTTGATCAGGTATTTCGGTACGATCGTCGGCTCCGGCATCGCTCGGCGGATGATGTCGAGGACAGCTAGGAGGTCGCGGGTAGCGTCGGCTTCCCGCCAGACCAAGACGGCGGCGAGGTGCGGCACGTCGCCCTTCAGCTCCTTGTAGATCAGACCAGGGAAATTGACGTGCTGCACGGAGGAGACGGTGATTGTCACGCCCACGCCGGCTGCAACCAAGCCAAGAATCGTGTAGGAATCAGGCGCTTCTTGCAGGATCCTGGGCACAAAACCCGCTTGTAGGGCCAAATGCACCGTTGCGTCCCTAATGGTTGATCCCAGGGTGCCCGGAAAGGAAACGAATCGATCCTCCGCCAGGTCACGCAGATCAATCGATTCTTCATTGGCCAGCGGATGGTCCGTCGGGAGCGCCACAACCAAGCGCTCATACTCGTAGACGTGGGTTGACAAGCCTTCTTTGGTGATGGGCAACCGGGCAAAACCGATGCCGAGTTCACCGCTGGCCACCATTCTCACGGCAGCCCCGCCGTAGATTTGGCCCAATAAGACGAGTTCAATACCGGGTTGCTCCGCCCGAACCGCACGCGTCAAGGTCGGCAGCGCCTCCCTGCTGCTTGCCCCGGCATAGCCAACCTTCACCCGGCCAACAATCCCGGCACTGCCCATGATCGCCGCCCGCTTGGCAAGTTCGACGTCGACCAGCACCTTTCGGGCCGGCTCTAGAAACGCTTCCCCCGCCTCGGTGAGCATGACCGATCGCGTATTCCGCTCAAAGAGCTTGACGCGAAGTTCCTTTTCGAGTTGTTTAATCTGTTGGCTGAGCTGGGGCTGGGCCATGTGAAGCCGCTCGGCCGCACGGCCAAAATGCAACTCCTCAGCGACCATCACAAACCCTTTAAGACTTCGGAGTTCCACGAGCCACCTTCCATAAGATTTCCGACTAACTCAACCATGCATTGAGTAGCGAACGGCATCAAGTATGTCTCGACACGGTAGGCCCGTGACATGCTGGCCGTAACAGCGCCGCGCACATTAGTGCAAAATCATCATAAATTCGCGCCCCAATTAGTATTGGACGGTATAGCCGCCCAGCTGGGATCGTGAATGCTTAGACCCAAGTATCTGCCTGCAGAAGGAATCCTCAACGATGAGCAAGTATGCAACCATCAACCCGGCAACCGGCGAACGCATTGCCGAGTTTCCAACCCTCAGTGACACGGATGTGAAGAACGTACTTACCCGCTCCTTCGCGCGGTACAAGGAATGGCGCGACCGCCCGCTGAGCGAACGCGCCGCGGTCCTGCATCAGGTGGCGAAACTGCACCGTGAACGCGCCGACGAGCTGGCGGCACTGCTGACCCTTGAAATCGGGAAGCCGACGGCGGAGGCCAAAGGCGAGGTGGCCCTCGTGGCTTCGATCTATGACTACTATGCGGACAACGCCGAACGATTCCTTCGCGAGGAGCCCCTGGAGATCAAGGGGCCGGGTACGGCGGTGGTCCGTACCGAAGCCATTGGGCCGCTCATTGGGATCATGCCGTGGAATTTCCCTTATTACCAAGTTGCCCGGTTTGCCGGACCCAACATTGTTTTGGGCAACACCATCATCTTGAAACACTCGAGCAATTGTCCGCAGTCGGCCCTGGCCATCGAAGCCATCTTCCGTGACGCAGGACTTCCCGCCGATGCCTACATCAACGCATTCGCCACGTCCGGCCAAATCGCCACCATGATCGCCGATCCCCGGGTACAGGGCGTCTCACTCACCGGCTCCGAAAAGGCCGGATCCGCCGTCGCCGAGGTGGCCGGACGGCACCTGAAAAAGGTCGTCCTGGAACTTGGTGGTTCCGATCCGTTCATCGTGCTGCCGGACGCCGATCTGGATGAGGCTGTGGCCGGCGCCGTTTCCGGCCGGATGTACAACGGGGGCCAGGCCTGCACAGCCTCCAAGCGCTTCATCATCGTCGGGGACATCTACGACGAGTTCCTACGCCGCTACACCGAAGCAATGTCGCGCATCACGCCCGGGGACCCGCTGGACCCGGCAACGTCCTACGGCCCATTGTCGTCCAAGGGCGCCGCCGACGAAATCGCGGAGATTGTCCATGACGCTACATCCAAGGGCGCAACCGCCGTCGCTGGCGGACAAGGTCCCGAAGGGCCAGGGGCCTACTACCCCGCAACGGTCCTGACCGGCGTTACACCCCAGATGCGCGCCTACTCGGAAGAGATCTTCGGCCCAGCTGCCGTGGTCTACCGGGTTGAGTCCATCGACGCCGCAATCGACCTTGCCAACGATTCCCTCTACGGCCTGTCCAGCTCCATTTTCACCACGGATATCGAGTCCGCAAAACTGCTTGCCGAGCGCCTGGAAACCGGGATGGTCTGGATCAACAGCACCAGCCGCAGTACCGCCGATCTGCCCTTTGGAGGCGTCAAGCGTTCCGGTTTTGGACGTGAACTGGCACATTTCGGGATCAACGAATTCGCCAATAAGAAACTCATTCGGATTCCCGCAGCGTAACGTCCGTTCCCTGCTGACAAACCTTGCCGCATCGGCGCCCGGTAGACACCCCGGGCGACGATGTGCGTCAATGGGCTCTTTCGATTATTCCATTATTGGCATCAATGAGTGCATCAATAAGTATTGGACTGGAAGTAATCCTGCTGCGATTGTTAACCCAACCAACGACGCTGCCAAGGAGTACCGTGACTCTTGATTCAAACCCCCTACATGAGGGGCCGCCGAACTCTGGGTTCACGTTTCCCGGAGCGCCCCTCGGATCCGACCTGTTCGGCCGCACAGGCACCGGACCCCTGTCCGGACTTCTCGTTGCCGATTTTGGACGTGTCTTGGCTGGCCCATACTGCACCATGCTGCTGGCGGACATGGGCGCAACGGTGGTGAAGATTGAAAGCCCCGATGGCGACGAAACACGGGACTGGAAGCCACCGGTACGGAACGGCGAGTCAACGTACTACCTCTCGATCAACCGGAACAAGGGATCAATAGCCCTTGACCTTCAGGACCCCGATGATCGCGAGATCGCCCGAGACATTGCCCGGCGGGCGGATATTGTGGTTGAAAATTTCAAACCGAACGGGTTAAACCGTTTCGGCCTCGACTACGAATCCGTCGCCGCCGTGAATCCCGCGGTAATTTATGCGTCCATCACGGGTTTCGGAACGGCCAGCGGAGCTGCCCTTCCCGGATACGATCTCCTGGTCCAGGCACTCTCCGGGCTCATGAGCGTGACCGGATCTCCTGAAACCCCCGCATACAGATCCGGCGTGGCCGTGTTTGACGTTATGACCGGCCTGCACACGGCCATTGGAATTCTGGCCGCCCTCCAGGAGCGCCACCGTAGTGGGAAAGGCCAACGGGTCGAAGTCAATCTGATGTCGTCCGCGCTTTCGGGCATGGTGAACCAGACGGCCGGCTATGTGCTCAGCGGCACCGTGCCCACACGGCTCGGCAACGAACACCCCAGCATCTACCCCTATGAGCCGATGGCCACCGGCGATGGCGACATTGTCATTGCCATTGGCAACGACCCTCAATTTCGCAGGCTGTGCGAGGCCATTGGCACTCCGGCCTTGAGCGAAGATGACCGCTTCGCCGCGGCTCCCCAGCGCAGCCTGAACCGCCATCTCCTCAGGCCGCTGTTACTGGAGGCGCTTAGCAACCGCAGTTCCGCCGAATGGTTCGAGGTGCTGACGCAGGCACGGATCCCGTGCGCCCCGATCAACGATGTGCGTCAGGGGCTTGAATTCGCCAAGGGCATTGGCTTGGATCCCGTCGTCGAGGTAGGTCAGGGCGCCGATGCGCTGCCCGGGATCCGCAACCCCATCACCTTCTCGGAGACACCCGTCAGCTACGACCTGGTGCCGCCAGCTCATGACGGACACCGTGAGCCGATCCTCGCCTGGCTCCGCGCCACGTCCACCGGCGCAGAAGCTTCCAACGACGCTGCCAGTTCCACCCAGCGCACCAGTTCCATCAAGATCTAGAAAGGGTTGCCCCACCGTGACCACCACAGCCGAGCAAACAAGAGCGACGGCGGACTACTTCCGTCTCGATGATGACCTCACCGCCGAGGAAATCGCCATCAGGGACAAGGTCCGGGAATTCGCCGAGCAGCGCGTGCTGCCCATCATCAATGACTACTGGGAGAAGGCCGAATTCCCCACGGAACTTCTGGGGCCATTGGCGGATTTGGGCATCATCGGCACCACCATCCAAGGCTACGGATGCCCGGGAATGAGCCGTAAGGCCGCTGGCATGGTGGCCCGCGAGATGGCCCGGGCTGACGGCAGCCTCAACACCTTCCTCGGCGTCCACTCCAACCTGTGCATGGGTGCCCTCAATATTCTCGGCAGCGAGGAGCAGCGCCAACGCTGGCTGCCGGCCTTGGCCCGGATTGAAAAAACCGGGGCGTTCGCCCTGACCGAACCTGACCACGGTTCAGATTCCGTCGCCTTGGAGACACAGGCTCGGCCTGACGGTGACCAGTGGGTCATCAGCGGTCACAAACGATGGATCGGCAACGGCCACGCAGCAGATGTCACAGTGCTGTTTGCCCGGAACACGGAGGACGGCAACGTCAACGCGTTCGTCGTCGAAAAGGATGCCAAGGGCCGGTACCCCGACGGGTACTCCCCCACCGTCATCACCGGCAAGGTGGGCAAGCGCGCCATCCTTCAGGCGGACATCACCATCGATGAAATGCGGTTGCCGGCGGCCAACAGGCTCGATGGCTGCCAGGACTTCCGCGATGTGGCCCGGGTTCTGCAGGCCACCCGGGGCGGGGCAGCTTGGGAGGCCGTGGGCCACGGCATGGCGGCCTTCGAAATCGCCTCCGATTACGCCCGCACACGGCACCAGTTCGGCAAACCCATCGGTTCCTACCAGTTGGTGCAATCACGGCTGGCGAACATGCTCAGCGAACTCACGGTCATGCAGCTGTTGTGCACCAGGATGGCAGAACTGGCGGACCGGGGGCAGCTCAGCAACGCACAGGCCTCAATGGTCAAGATGGCCACCGCCCAAAAGGGCAAGTGGATCTGCAATGAGGCCCGCGAGCTGCTGGGCGGCAACGGGCTGCTTCTGGAAAACCACGTCATACGGCACATGACCGACATGGAAGTGGTATCCACGTATGAAGGCACCGATTCCATGCAGGCACTCATCGTGGGCCGTGACATCACCGGAATATCGGCCTTCAAGTGAACCATCGGCCCACTTCCCGAACCCTGGCCAGGCAGCAAGAGCAATGAGAACAGCAAGAACTAGAGACAAGGAAATGTCATGACTGAGGCCTTCCTGATTGGCGGCGCGCGGACGCCCGTGGGCCGCTATGGCGGTTCCCTATCTTCGGTGCGCCCCGATGACCTCGCGGCACTCACCATACGCGCCGCCGTCGAACGTGCAGGCATTGATCCGGCCACGGTGGACGAGGTGATCCTCGGCAACGCCAACGGTGCCGGTGAGGAGAACCGCAATGTGGCGCGTATGGCGTGGCTCTTGAATGGCTATCCGGACAGCGTTCCTGGAATTACCGTCAACCGGCTGTGCGCCTCGGGGTTGTCGGCCATCATCATGGCTAGCCACATGATCAAGGCCGGCGCCGCGGACATTGTGGTTGCCGGCGGGGTGGAATCAATGAGCCGTGCGCCCTGGGTCATGGCGAAGCCTGACCAAGCCTTTGCCAAGCCTGGCGCCGTTTTTGACACCTCGATCGGCTGGCGATTTACGAATCCTTCCTTCCTCGACGGCGAACTCAGCCGCGGCGGCAAGTCCGCGTTTTCGATGCCCGAGACGGCGGAGGAAGTGGCCCGGGTGTTCGACACCTCGCGGACTGACTGCGACGCCTTTGCCGCCCGGTCGCACGAACGCGCGTTGGCGGCGATTGCTGCTGGGAGATTCACTGAGGAGATCGTGCCCGTCACTGTCCAAGGACGCAAGGGAGCGGTAACCGTGGTGGATACCGATGAGGGTCCCCGGCCCGGGACTACCCTGGACGTTCTTGCCGGACTACGCCCGGTTGTAAAGGGTGGTTCAGTGGTGACGGCCGGCAATGCCTCAACACTCAATGACGGGGGCTCGGCAATCATCGTCGCCTCCGAAGCGGCTATTAAGAGGTACGGGTTAACGCCGCGTGCCCGGATTCTGGAGGGCGGCTCGGCCGGAGTGACTCCGGAACTCATGGGTATCGGTCCGGTGCCTGCAACGCGGAAGGTATTGGTGCGCGCCTGGCTGGCTGTCGGTGACCTGGGCGCCGTCGAACTTAACGAGGCCTTCGCCTCACAGTCGCTGGCCGTGATGCGGGAACTGAAGCTGGATGAGGAGATTGTGAATGCCGACGGCGGCGCCATCGCCCTCGGTCACCCGCTCGGCTCCTCCGGGTCCCGGCTGGTCGTGACGCTGCTGGGGCGGATGGAGCGCGAGCTGGCCACTGGCGGCCGCAAACTCGGCCTGGCAACCATGTGCGTTGGCGTGGGCCAGGGAACCGCCCTCCTGCTGGAAGGAGTGTAATGGCCTCTCAAAGTAACCTCGGCGCACAAGACTTCACCACGCTCATCATCACCGAACTCGAGGACCGCGTGCTGGTTCGCTTGGACCGGCCGGAGGCGCGCAACGCCATCGATGCCACCATGGTGCAAGAGTTGCATGCCGTGTGTGCGGATCTGGAGGCAATGCCCAGAATCCTGATTCTCACGGGCACACCGGCGTACCCGGAGACGGGTACCAAGGCATTTTTCGCCTCCGGTGCCGATATCACCCAACTCCGGGAACGCCGTCGTGATGATGCGTTGGCGGGGATCAACTCCTCACTGTTCGACAGGATTGCCAAGCTTCCCATGCCCGTCATCGCCGCACTCGACGGCTTCGCCCTCGGCGGCGGCGGCGAGCTTGCCTACGCGGCCGATTTCCGCATCGGCACGGCGAACCTCCGCATGGGCAACCCCGAAGCCGGGCTCGGCATTCTTGCCGCGGCTGGTGCTACGTGGCGTCTTCGCGAGCTTGTCGGGGAGCCGCTGGCCAAGGAAATGCTCCTTGCCGGGCGGACCCTGACCGGCTCCGAATGCCTGGCGGCCGGGCTCATTACTGGGCTCGTTGAATCCGAGGGCCTCCTCGATGCGGCGCACGCGCTGACCGACCGCATCGCCCGGCAAGACCCTCTCGCAGTGCGCCTGACCAAGGCCGTGTTCCATGCTCCGCGGGAAGCCCATCCGCTCATCGACACGCTCGCCCAAGGCATCCTTTTCGAATCCCCCGCGAAGTTTGACCGCATGCAACAGTTCCTCGACAGGAAGAACAACACGTGACGAACGCAGTCGAAGCAACACCCCGCAGCCCATCCCCGAGTTTCCCAGCAACGGTCGGTGTGCTCGGCGGCGGCCGCATGGGGGCCGGCATCGCCCATGCTTTCCTCCTCAAGGGCTCGAAAGTCATCGTCGTCGAGCGCAATGACGAGGCCGGCAAGGGGGCTGGCGAACAGGTAACTGCGTCCGTGGCGGCGTCGTTCGCCCGCGGCATCGTGGAAGGATCGGAACACGAGGTCATCGCAAGGTTTGGCGTGAGCCTCGACTACGCCGATTTTGCGCAGTGCGATCTTGTGGTTGAAGCCGTGCCCGAGGATCAGGAGCTCAAGACGGCAGCACTCACCGCCGTGGCTAAACATCTTTCGCCGCACGCCTACTTGGCGACCAACACCTCCTCCCTGTCGGTCAGCGGGCTGGCCACATCGCTGGCGAGACCGGAGAAGTTCCTTGGCCTGCATTTCTTCAACCCAGTGCCGGCGTCAACGCTCATCGAAGTGGTTATTGCCGAGAAGACCTCCGCGGAGACGGTCGCCGCAGCCCAGCACTGGGTCTCGGGACTCGGCAAGACCGCCATCGTTGTGCGCGACGTGCCAGGTTTCGCATCCTCGCGCCTTGGTGTGGCTATTGCGTTGGAGGCGATGAGAATGCTGGAGGAAGGTGTGGCCAGCGCGGAAGACATCGACAACGCCATGGTGCTGGGCTACAAACACCCGGTCGGCCCGCTTCGCACAACGGATATTGTGGGGCTCGACGTGCGTCTCAATATCGCCGAATACCTTGAGGCGACCCTTGGCGATCGTTTTGCGCCTCCCCAAATCCTCCGCGACAAGGTTGCCGCGGCTGAACTGGGGCGCAAGACCGGCCAGGGCTTCTACGACTGGAACTAAATGACCGCCTGATCCTTATTCAGGAGCAACGATTATTACCGCCTACTAAACATGAAGCAGCCCGGTGATACCGTTGGATCAATAATTTTTAGGATGAGGAGACACATGGACATCGGCCAGTTGAAGGCCTTCCTGGCCGTGGCACAGGAGCTTCACTTCGGCCGCGCCGCCCTTCGGTTGCATATTGCCCAGCCTCCATTGAGCCGCATCATCAAACAACTTGAGACAGAGCTTGGAACACGCCTGCTGGATCGCAACACCCGTTCGGTGAAGCTCACGCCCAGCGGGCAGGCCTTGATTGCTCCGGCCACGGAGGTCGTCGAGGCCCTCCGCCGGGCGGAGGAGGCCGTCCGCTCCGTCGAGAATGGTGAGGCGGGACTGGTGCGGATCGCTTTTGCGGGCGTGTCCACCCATCAGCTGGTTGCCCGGCTCGCCCGGCAGGTGAAATCGAACCGGCCCGGGATCCAGCTGGAGCTGTCGAGCCAGAACTTCGCATTGCCTGCCTTGAAGAAGTTGCTGCAAGGGGAAACTGACATCGCGCTGGGGCGCTGGGATGTCATCCCGGCCGAGGTGGCCAGCCGGGTGGTCATGCAGGACTCGTTGGTCGTTGCCATGCCGGACACCCACCCGCTTGCCGGTGCCGAACGGGTGACGATTGGCCAACTCGCCGGCGACAGTTTCATCTCGCTCATCCCTTTCGAGGGCGCAGTACTGCCAGACCGGCTTCGGCGAATGGCGCACGACGCCGGATTCCTCGCCGACATTGTCCAGGTGGCCCCGGACACGCAGACGGCACTCGCGCTGGTTAGCGCCGAAGTTGGGTGCCACCTGACCCTTGCTTCCGTAGCCGCCCAAGCGACCGATCCGCATGTGGTGTTTGTTCCACTCGAAGGCTCCACCGCAGACGTTCATCTGCGGGCAGCCTGGCGACGCCGCGATTCAAGCGCGGCACTGAAGGCTGTCCTTAATGAACTCGGCACTGTTGACGTGCCCGGACCCGGCGACGATTAATCCGCCGCGTACACGCCGTCGAGTTGGCCGATCTCAACTCAAAGGCCGGGCCGCTGGGTGCGAACGGCGATCAGTTCGGCGCAGCCGCATCAGCGTCGCTCCCGCGAACAAAATCCACGTCCTCATGCCGCACGTTCACGCCGCTGGCATCGACAAGGACCGCTCGCACACGCTCTTGGCCGTCACGGGTCACGGGGCGCATGCTCACCCCTGGCCCACGAGGAACATTCGTGTCCCCCCACTGCTGCATGGCTACGAGTACCAGCTTGAGTTCATTGCCGGCCTCGG
>JBKKBD010000223.1:0-6891 GCA_046714315.1 Specibacter sp. | reverse complement strand
CGTTGAGGGGGCATCCAGCTCGGCATCGCGGGCCAGGGAAACGAAGAAACCGTCGGCGGCGGCGTGCCGTTCGCACTGCTCGATCACGGTGAGGACCTGCCGCCGCGCCGCCACCAAACCGCGTTCGGCGCCGGCACGCAGGGAGGCGATGTAGCCATCAACAGCGCCCGTAACGTTGGCCAGCCGTGCCGCGATGTGCTCCCAATCCGCGACCGTGGCCGTGGGCATGAGGTCAAAAATGGCGCGAATTTCCTGCGCCGGAGAGGCAATGTTGTTCAAATCCGCCAACGGCCAGCCGCTCTCGTGCAGCTCGAGGTCAAGGCCAAGCCGCTCGTTCATGGCATGCAAGGTGACCTTGTCGACGCTGTCCGCGGGCGCCAACTCGGCCAACTTCGCTAGCGTCTCCCGGGCCGCCTGGGCCATGGCGTTCAGACCCTCGGGGGAGTGATCGCGGTACTCGCTTTCATGCCCGGGACGGCCAAGTGCGGTTGCGAATCCAGGATCGAGCGCAAGCAACGTTTCCGTGTAGGCGTTCGCGACGTGGTCAATGGCGGTGGCGGCACGGGCGGCCGGTGCAGGCAAAGTCATGCCAAGAGCCTACCGCCCCGAACGCCTCCACGAACCGGCGCCGGGCCGCGGGGGCAGATTCAACTGCGCGCGCCGGGCCCACTGGCGGGTGGGTGCCTTGGTGCCCTCGTCGTCGTTGCCGGACTGCAGGGCAAGTACGACGGCGGTCACGGCGGCAAGCTCTTCGGCGGTGGGATTGCCACGGGTCACGTTGAGCAACGGTGCGGTGATTTCCTCTGGCTGGTTACCCGTCACAGCGGGATGTTCCCATGCTTCTTGGAGGGCAGGCTGGCCCGCTTGTCACGCAGGGCGCGCAGGCCCTTGATGAGCTGGATGCGAGTGTCGGACGGGGCGATGACAGCATCAACGTAGCCCAATTCGGCAGCCTGGTAAGGGTTCAAGAGCTCGTCCTCGTAGTTGCGGACGATCTCGGAGCGGCGTGCCTCGACGTCGCCACCATCGGCCTCAACCGCTGCCAGATCGCGGCGGTACAAGATATTGACGGCACCCTGGGCACCCATGACGCCGATCTGGGCCGTGGGCCAAGCCAAGTTCAGGTCTGCGCCGAGCTTTTTGGAGCCCATCACGATGTACGCTCCGCCATAAGCCTTGCGGGTGATGACTGTCAGCTTCGGCACGGTGGCCTCGGCGTAGGCGTAGAGCAGCTTTGCGCCGCGGCGGATGATGCCCTGGAACTCCTGGTCCTTGCCGGGCAGGAAGCCGGGGACATCCACCAGGGTGATGATGGGGATGTTGAAGGCGTCGCAATTGCGGACGAACCGGGCGGCCTTTTCAGACGCGTTAATGTCCAAGGTGCCGGCGAACTGCATGGGCTGGTTCGCAACGATGCCCACGGTATGGCCCTCAATGCGGCCATAGCCGATCATGACGTTGGGTGCGTACAGGGCCTGCATTTCCAGGAAGTGGGCGTCGTCAACGATCTGCTCGATCACGGTGCGCATGTTGTACGGGTGGTTGGCCGAGTCCGGGATCAGGGCATCCAAGGCGAGATCGCCGTCGTCGAGCTCCAACTCTTGTTCATGCTCGGTGACGGGCGCCTCGGCAAGGTTGTTGGAGGGGAGGAAGTCCAAGAGTTCGCGGACAAACTCAATGGCGTCGCTCTCATCCGTGGCCAGGTAGGTGGAGGTACCCGTGGTGCTGTTGTGCTGGCGCGCGCCGCCGAGGGTTTCCATGTCAACGTCTTCGCCGGTGACGGTCTTGATGACGTCGGGGCCGGTGATGAACATGTGGGAGGTCTTGTCCACCATGACCACGTAATCGGTCAGGGCGGGGGAGTAGGCGGCGCCGCCGGCGCACGGGCCCATGATGAGGGAGATCTGCGGGACCACACCGGAAGCATGGACGTTGTTGCGGAAGATATCGGCGAACATGGCCAGCGAGGCCACACCTTCCTGGATGCGGGCGCCACCGCCGTCGTTGATGCCAACAACCGGGCAGCCGTTGCGGAGCGCGAATTCCTGGACCTTGACGATCTTTTCGCCGTTGACCTGGCTCAGTGAACCACCGTAGACACTGAAATCCTGGCTGTAGATGGCAACCAACCGGCCGTCCACCGTTCCGTAGCCGGAGACCACGCCGTCGCCCAAAGGCTTCTTCTTCTCCATGCCGAACGCCGTGGAGCGGTGCACGGCAAGAGCATCAAACTCGACAAAGGAGTCGGGATCAACCAGGAGATCGATGCGCTCACGGGCTGTGTTCTTGCCCTTGGCGTGCTGCTTTTCAACGGCTGCTTCGCCAGAGGGCTTCTCAGCTTGAGCCATCCGGTCGCGGAAATCGGCAATTTTGCCTGCTGTCGTTGATAGATCGTGGCTCATTGGTACTCCGGATCGGTAGGTGGAAGCTGGCAGCCCAACAGTGGGAACCGCACAAAGGGGCTTACTCTACTGACAGTCTAGTAACCGAAAGTACGCATTCGTGTGTAGGAATCCTACAAAGTCGGTGGATTTCAATCTTGTGGACTGGCTCAGTGACGGACGCCACCGGTGGTCGAGGCTGCGCCGAGATGGGCACCCGCGGCGTGCGCATACGCAAAACCCCAAGCCGGCTCCGACGATAGTGTCGTAGCCGGCCGATAGGATTGAAGCCATGACCGGTGCCGTAACTTCCCATGACCCAACTCCCCATGAGTCGGCGCCGTTGCATGCACCTCTGCTCAAGGCGGCCCTGACGTATCCCCAAGGCCAGTTCGCCCGCGTGGACGTTGTTGCCTCCGCCGGTTCAACCAACACGGACTTGGCCGCAAGTGCCGCGGATGACAGCCTGCACTATCCGGATCTGAGCGTATTGATAGCCGACGCCCAGCCAGCGGGCAAGGGGCGCCTCGGTCGGAGCTGGGATGTACCTGCCGGCTCCGCCATGATTTCAAGCGTTTTTCTTCGACCGGCGGAGCAGGCCCTGACAGCGGAGGGAAGCACAGCTGACTTCGCCAACACCGGATACGGATGGCTGTCGGTCCTTGCCGGGGTAGCCCTGTGCGATTCCCTCCGTACCCTGACGGGATTACCTGCCGAGCTCAAGTGGCCTAACGATGTTGTGGTCAAGGGACGGAAACTGGCTGGAATTCTTGCACAGGTCGTGCCGGCCGCTGTGGCGGGGCCGCGCGCCCAACTGGGTCTCGGCGTCGTCGTTGGTGTAGGAGTTAACGTCAGCCTGAGTGAAGAGCAATTGCCCACCGAACGCGCAACATCGTTGCTTGTCGAGGGCGCCGAAATTCTGGATCGAAATGTTCTGTTGCCCGCCTACCTCAACAAGTTTGCGGAGCTGTACAAGGAATTTGTGGCCGTAGGAGGCGATGCTGCGCGCGCGTTGAGGGTGGGTCCGAGCGTTCTGGAGCTGATGGAGGCGTTCATGGGCACCTTGGGCCAGCAGGTGCGCGTTGAATTGCCTGGTGGAAAAATGCTGCTGGGAACCGCTACGGCACTGCAGAGCGATGGCAGTCTGGTAGTGCGTGATGAGGGTGGCACGGTTCATGCCGTGAGTTCGGGGGATGTGATCCACCTGCGCCGTACAGACCCCGATGGCACGGTGCACTATGCCTAAATGGCTGTTGGAACAGGAGCAAGTGGAAATCCGCTGCCGTCCCCACTCACGAATTCTGCTTTGGCCCGTCACGGTTGGATTGGTGCTGATTTTTGCGGGTTCGGCCGCAATGGCCAAATTGCAACCCGGCCCTTTTTCCCGGTGGGCTCCTGGTGCTGAAACCTTGCGAGAGCCGGCGCTCTTTCTGGTCGCCGCTGCCGTGGTGTTCCTGCTAATTGCCTACCCCGTTCGGAGGGTTCTGCGTTGGGCGGGAACCCGTTACATCCTGACGGATCAACGGTTGTTGGTGCGACGCGGGCCGTTTGGCCGCATCCGGGAGATCCATGTTCTGGAACAGGTTCAGGAAATTCGCCCGGTGCAGAAATGGCGGCAGCGAATTGCCGGTTCCGGTGACCTCCAATTGCACATGTATAGGGGTCCCATGCGGACCATTGCAGAAGTTCCCTCGCTTAACAGGTTTAATGGGGAAGTCCAACATGCGTGGACCAAGGTTATCCGAGCGTCCATTCAGCAAACTCCCCAGCAAGAGGGATACTCTGGTGACGTTGGCACAACAGAAAAGGAGCTGCGCAAGCTTGGAAGAGACCATTGATCCACCCGAGCCGCTGCTACGCCCTGCCACACGAAGCCAAACGAGGGCTCTAGAAACTCAACTTCTCGGCGGCGAACGGACGCTCAAGCGTCGTGACGTGGCCGCTGGAGTAGGTGTTTCCCTTCTTTCTGCACGCAAAATTTGGCGAGCCATGGGATTCCCCAATCTTGGGGATGACGACGTCGCCTTCACCACCCGGGACCAGGAAGCGCTGGGGATTGTTGTCAAGATGGTTCGCGAGGGCCTGTTGACTGAGGAAACAGCCATTTCCGTCACGCGGTCATTCGGTCAGATGACTGACAGGATGGCTGTCTGGCAGATCGAGGCACTCGTTGAAGATCTGGTGGCTGAGCACGGCATCAGTGACGCCGAGGCCCGCCGCGCCGTTGTCTCCGAACTGCCAAACCTGATCGCGCCGCTGGAAGAACTTTTGGTGTATTCCTACAGGCGTCAGCTCAACGCCGGCATCCAACGCCTTGCCGTGCGTGCCCACGAAGGCCTCGCCGCGAGTGAATTGGGGCGCGACGGCGATGAGGATGACGCGCCGCTGCCCTTGGCCCGCGCCGTGGGCTTCGCTGACATGGTCAGCTACACCTCGCTTTCACGCCGCATGAATGAAAAGACATTGGCCCGCTTGGTGCAGCGTTTTGAGAATATTTGTGCCGAGATCATCAGTGTCGGCGGAGGTCGCTTGGTCAAGACCATCGGCGATGAAGTCCTTTTCAACTGCGAGACCCCCGTTGCCGGGGCTCAGATTTCCTTGGCCCTGGCCGAGGCGATGGCAGCCGATGACTTCCTGCCCGAGGCTCGCGTTGCCATGGTGTGGGGCCGTGTCCTCTCGCGTCTTGGCGATATTTACGGTCCAACCGTGAACCTTGCTGCCCGGTTGACCTCGCTGGCTGAGCCTGGCACCGTGCTCATTGATTCAGTCACGGCGTCGGCATTGACCAACGATGACCGGTTCATTCTGACCCAGCTGCCCGTGGAAAACGTGCGCGGCTTCGGTGAGATCGCCCCTGTGCTGCTTGCGCGCGGCACGGGCAAGGGCTTGGTTGTGGACTAACCCGCAAGCGCTCCACTGATCCGCGTAAACCCTGAGAAATTTGTTTCCCCATCATCTGGATCAATCCGGTAAGATACGCTTGGTGGCTTTATTGAGAGTCCCGGTATTTGTTCCTACCCGATTCTCCCTGGCTTGTGGGGAAGCAAAGGTTTGTCATGGCGTTGAGCGATCTTTTTACGAAATCCTCCAATAAAAAACAACTGCTCACGGCCTCGGCGGCCATGGTCTTGTCAGCGGCCGTGATCACCGGGGCAGTCGTGTACCCAGGCTTCGCCACCGCCGATGTGGACCTCAACGACGGCAGCGTCTGGGTGACCAACCGCGTCGACGGCTTGGTCGGGCACCTCAATGACCAGTCAAAGGTCCTCGACGGCGGATTCACCGCCACGACCACCACCTTCGACGTGGTCCAAAACGCCAACAATGTATTCATGAATGGCGACGGCGGTTCCCTGCTGAACCCCGTGAATCTCGCCATGATGGCCATGGATTCCGAGACTGCCCTAGGCGGCAGCAAACAGATTTCCCAGGGAACCAACATTGTCTCGTTGAGTGACTCCGGTGCGGGCAAGGTCTGGGCCATGGCCAGCTCGGATGTCCCAGGATTCAGCGACAAAACCTCCATCCCCATCGTGGCCGGCTTGCGAAGCGCTGTTTCGGTTGCTGCTCCCGACGACACTATTTATACGGTTGACGCTCAGGCCGGTGAGCTGGTTACCACCGTCATGAACGACGCCGGCAAGGTCGCCTCCCAGGAGCGCTCAACCATCGAGGGCTTGGCCGGTCCGGGAGAGGTGCAAATCACTGTTGCGGGCGGCAAGCCCGTGGTCTTTGCCCCTGCTGCAGGGAAGCTGTTCCTCCCGGGAGGAAAATCCGTCACCATTCCCAATGCGCAAGGCGCACTACTCGCCCAACCCACCGGGGAGGGCGATTTTGCCGCGTTGGAAACTCCCACGGCGCTCTTCACCCAACCACTGGATGGTTCCGCCGCGAAGGTTCTGGAACTGGGTGGCACCGGAAAAGCGGTGGCACCAGTGGTGCAGAACGGTTGCGTGCATGCGGCCTGGTCCGGGGCGAACAAATATGTGCTGGCCTGCAACGGCAGCGGGGACCTTATCGACATCCCCAAGGCCGGCGGCAACTCCGAGTTCGTGTTCCGCAAGAACCGTGACGTTGTGGTGCTCAATGACGTCAATACGGGCAATGTGTGGCTCGTCAACCAGAACATGCTTCTGGTCAACAACTGGGATGACCTCAAGACGGACCTGAAAAAGGCTGACAACGCTGATAAGGATTCCGCTGACCCCAACGTGGTCAACACATTGCCGGACCGCACCAAGCCGAACCGCCCGCCGGAAGCCGTGGCCGATTCCTTCGGTGTCCGAGCCGGGCGGACAACTATCCTGCCAGTCCTCTTTAACGATTCAGATCCGGACGGCGACGTACTCACGGTGGATCCTCCCGCCGTCGTACCTGAGCTGGGAGCTGTGTCCTCCATTTATGAGGGCACCGGCTTGCAAATTGCCGTTCCGGACACGGCCGCGGGAGCCGGCCAATTTTCATATTCCGTCAATGACGGCCGTGGTGGAACATCCTCAGCCTCCGTCAA
>JBKKBD010000222.1:0-26037 GCA_046714315.1 Specibacter sp. | reverse complement strand
TAGTCCCGTTGGATGATTTGGCTGGAGCGGCGAGCGGCTTAACTACCGAACTTTGGGTATTCGAGTGCCGCCGGACTTTTTGCTACCGGACTTCTTGCCCCAATTTCGTACATCCCGGACAGCCAGCCAGGCTAGGAATATGGCGGCCGCCCAGCCGCCAATGGCGACGGTGATTCGTCCAGACACGCTGTATGGCTCACCAGGGGCAACCGCCAGACGGGCGGCCTCTGGCAGACGCTCCACATACACCACCTGGACGTCCTGATTTTCGGCGTACTCATTGTTGTTGCCCCGGGTGAATACTCGGGTCGAGACGGCGTCGCCTGCGACGGTCTTGAAGTCCACGTAGAGAATTCTGCTGCTGGATTTCCTCCGGTGTCCCAACTCGGTCACGGTTGCGGGTACCTCATGGAAGGAATTGCTGGCGGTCCTAAGCGCAGTGGTTCGGGCCGCGTCGACGAGTCCCTGGTTCAAGCCCATGAACCCGACAGTCACAAAGAACCCAACCATTAGAGTGCAAACCACCGTCCCGATCCAGTTCGAGGACTTCTTTTTGGCCATGCGGGCGGGACTCCTATTGGGTCGGTCTGTGACCCATCCAGCCTAGCGTTCACAAGCAAACGAAGGTGCCGCCGTCGGCCCTCGAAAGGCGCGACGGCGGCACGAGACTTCGCGAGACCTGCTGTCCGGTCCGAACTAGGGACGGGCTTGGTTCAGCGGCTCGGACTTGCCTTCCTGCGCCACTAAGCTTTGCCCGAATTTGGCAGACTTTGCGGGCCACCACACGCGGTCGCCAAGATCGTAGCTCAGCGCGGGAACCAGGAGGGTTCGAACAATCACGGTGTCGAGAAGCACGCCGAAGGCAACGATGAACGCCAACTGCGCAAGGAACAGCAGTGGAATGATGCCCAATGCCGCGAATGTCGCAGCCAGCACCACGCCAGCGGAGGTGATGACCCCGCCCGTCTTCCCCAAACCGCGCAACACTCCGGCATGGGTCCCCATGGCCAGAGACTCCTCGCGGACACGCGTCATGAGGAAGATGTTGTAGTCCACTCCCAGCGCGACCAGGAAGACGAAGCCAAACAGCGGGACCGTCGCGTCAGCACCCGGGAAGCCAAGGACATGGTTGAACACGAGGGCAGAGACGCCCATCGTGGCGATGTAGGACAACACCACAGTGCCAATCAACAGGAGCGGCGCAACGACTGAACGCAGCAGGAGTATCAGGACGATGAGGATGACCAGCAGTACCAGCGGCACAATCTTGAACAAATCACTCTGCGCCGTGACGTTGGTGTCCAGGGCAATCGCGGATACTCCGCCCACCAGAACACTCGAATCAACCTGAGGCAATTGCTTTCGGAGTTCCACAACCACCTGTTCAGCGGATTCCGAATCTGCCTGATCCTTCAAGGTGGCATTGATCAGGACACGGCCGTCCTTGACCACGGGCTCGGCAGCAGCATCGGGACGGCCGCTGCCGGAGTAGAGGCTGGCCTCGGTTATGCCTTCGGTACTTTCGACGGCGGCCAGCACCTGATCCTTGCTGCCCTGGTCAGCGATGATCAGAACGGGGCTGCCGCTGCCGCCATCAAAGTGTTCTGCGAGTGCCCGCTGGCCGTCAACGGCGTTGCTCTGGCCAAGAATCACTTCTGTCTGTGAGACCCCGTTGGCCTGCAGCTGGACGATTCCGGTGCTCGCAGCGAGGAGGAGTACCAAAGTAACGACCCATGTCAGACGCGGCTTCCGGGCAATCAACAGCCCAATGCGCCGCCAGATGCCGTCCACTCCGGCCAGGCCCCGCTTCACGTCGTTGCTCGTTTCTGCGGTCATGCCAGCAGGACCGTTGACCGCGTGCTTGTGCCCGTGCCCGGATTCAACCTTGGGCATGAAGGGCCAGAAAGCAACGCGTCCGAAGGCAACCAGCAGGGCTGGCAGACAGGTCAGGGCTGCCAGCAGGGAGAAAAGGATTCCGATGGCCGCGATCGGGCCAAGGCTGCGGTTGGAGTTCAAATCTGAGAACAACAGGCAGAGCATGGCCAAAATGACTGTCGAGCCGGAGGCGACGATGGGTTCCCATGCGCCGCGAACTGCTTGGTGCAAGGCTGTCCACTTCGACTCAACCTGCGAAAGGGCCTCGCGAAATCGTGCCACGAAGAGCAGTGAATAGTCGGTGGCAGCACCAATGACAAGAATGGACAGAATGCCCTGACTTTGGCCACTGAGCTTGATCCAGTCCCAGCTGGCCATGTAGTAAACAACCAGAATGGATGCACAAAGAGCAAAAACCGAGGTGAACAGCACCAGAAGCGGCAGCACCACGGAACGGTAAACCACGAGCAGAATCACAAATACTGCCAGCAGGGCCACCAGCAACAAAACCCCGTCGATCCCGCCAAATGCGCTGACGAGATCAGCCGTAAGGCCGGCTGGACCTGTCACATAGACCCTCAAATCTTCGGGGGCCGATGCGTCTAAGACGGCGCGCAGTTCGCCAACGACAGTCTTGATTTCACCGGTGTCTGAGATGGGAACGAGGAATTCCACGGCCTTGGCGTCCTGGGATGGAATCGGGCCGGCGATGGTGGTCGTGGCCGGAGCCTGGGGTTTTTCCACGCCGGGAACCGCGCCCAATTTTTGTGACAGGCCGGTGATTTCACCAAGCTGGTCCTGCGTCAACGGTTCTTCGCTGGTCAGCAGCACCACGGCCGGAATCACGTTGCTGTCGACGAACTTCAACTGCCAGTCACGGGCAACGGTTGATTCCGCGCTGGCAGGCAGGAAGCTGGCTTGGTCGTTGGTGGAAACTTCAGAAATTTTGCCAAATGTGGGTCCGCCAAGCCCGGCCGCAATGAGCCATATGACGATCAGGACTGTGGGAAGTGCAATGCGGAGCCAACGTTGCGGAGACCAGTCGGTGTTCTTCATGATCCAAATAATACTTCCATGATGGAGATAAAATGAAATGGCTGGAGAAACGACTTTAACGAAGCGAATATTTAAGGGGATGATTGAAGTCATGATGCCATCCCAGAGCCACGCTGAACTTTTGGTGGCCATGCGCCAGTTTGCCTTGGAATCAGAGCGCTATGTGGAGCGGGCCGCTGCAGTGCACGGCCTACACCGGACCCACCTGAATGCCCTGGGTTTCCTGGTCAGCCCAGGCTCAAATGCACCGACGCCCGGAAGATTGGGTCAGGCGCTGAACCTGAGCTCTCCCGCCGTGACGGCACTTGTTGACAGGCTCGAACATTCGGGGCATGTCACCCGCCAGCGAGGGCAGGCGGACCGGCGGCAAGTTGAACTTGCCATGACTGACAGCGCCCGCAATATTGGGCGCCAGTTGTTTATGCCCTTGGCTGCACACCTCAGCCAAGCACTGGAGAGCTACTCTCCGGAGGAACTTGCGCTCGTCGAACGCTTCTTGCATGAGATGACAAGCGCGACCGCTGAAGCGAAAGAAAACCTTCGCGCCGCACCGCCAGCAAACGAAGTGCTATAGGCGCCCAGGCGTCAGAACCGGTGCTTGCGGCAACGGCATCAAGTCCCGAGTCAACGCCACGGCGCACGTGAGGTCTCCGCATTGGGTGCGGCAATGGGTAGGCTGGGGCATATATCAACGTCAGGGAGCCCATGATTCGCCGCGTCACAGTTCTTTTGCTTGCCCTTAGTCTGGTCCTTGGTGGAGCTGCCTGCTCCGCCCCCGATGATGGAACGTCAACGGCCGACGCGCTGGCCAAAGCGCTTTCCTCCCACACCGTGGGGGACCTTGGCTTTGACAAGCCCGGAGCCGAGGTTCAGAAGGAATTGACCGAGCTCGCCGAGGGCATTGACCCCGTGTGGCCGGCAGTCACCGTTAGTGGCGTGGAGGTCACCGACAACACCGCTCGTGTTTCCCTGAACTACTCCTGGAAGCTTCCCAACCTTGAGAAGCCGTGGACGTATGCAACGGGCGCCGACATGAAACGCAATGGCAAATCCTGGACCATTACGTGGTCCCCGGAAATGGTTGAGCCTAAGCTCGCGGCGGGCGAACGCATCGCAATTTCCACCCAGTACGGTCAGCGGGCCAGCATACTTTCTGCCGACGGCGAGGCGATTGTGAAGGACCGCCCCGTGCGAACGGTGGGCATCAACAAGGACGGGCTCACCGCCTCCGCGATCAAGATCTCCGCCGGTGCCCTAGCCACGCTGCTGGATATGGATGTTCCTGCTTATCAGGCCAAGGTCGAGGCCTACGGTCCGGTGGCATTTGTTGACGCCGTCACCCTGCGCGAAGAAGCCTTCAGTGCGCTTGACCAAGACAAGCTCAAAGCGATCGACGGCGTCCTGGCCACACCGGGAACGCTTCCGCTGGCACCCTCCCGCACCTTCGCCTCGGCGATTTTGGGTAGCGTGCATGAGGCCACGGCCGAGGACATCGAAAAGTCCGAAGGCAAAGTGGTTGCGGGCCAGATCGTGGGTTCCGGCGGGCTGCAGTCGGCCTTAAATGCTCAGCTCTCGGGTACACCTGGGGTGACCGTTACCGCCGTCGCACCTCCTGCCGAGGCGGCCAGCACTGCCGCTCCCACGGACGACGCCGGGACGTCACCAGCCGATCCCAACGCACCTGTCAAAGTCCTTTACACCGCTGCTCCCGTTGACGGCAAGGATGTGAAAACCACCTTGGTGCCTGGGCTGCAAAGCGCGGCCGAAGATGCCCTAGGCAGTGTGAAGACGCCAAGCTCGATCGTGGTGATGCGCCCGTCAACCGGTGCCATCCTTGCCTCGGCCAACGGGCCGGACAGCAACGGCTACAATACCGCGTTCCTTGGCCAATACGCACCAGGCTCCACGTTCAAGATCGCCACATCGTTGGGATTGTTCCGGCTGGGCATGAATCCGACGTCCACCGTGAGCTGCACAAACGAATACACGGCGGATGGAAAAAAGTTCCTCAACGCGCCGGGCTACGCCGCCGAGGCGACGGGTGAGGTGTCCCTGACAACAGCCGTCGCCCATTCCTGCAACACAGCATTTGTCAGCCAATTTGAAAACCTCGCTCAGGACAAGCTGGCGGACGCGGCAGGCGCCCTCGGCATCGGCATGACCAACGATCTTGGCTTGGACGCCTTCACCGGTACTGTGCCGCGCGATTCCGCCGGTACCGAACACGCTGCTTCCATGATCGGTCAGGGCAAGATCCTCGTTTCCCCGCTGGCCATGGCTTCCCTTATGTCCACCGTGGTGAAAGGTTCGGCCGTGGCGCCGGTCCTGATCGACGGCCATGACGGCAAGGCCAAGCCCGCCGAAGGCGCTGTTTTGACGGCC
This sequence comes from Specibacter sp., assembly GCA_046714315.1. Classification (GTDB taxonomy): domain Bacteria; phylum Actinomycetota; class Actinomycetes; order Actinomycetales; family Micrococcaceae; genus Specibacter. Next base: position 20,724 of record JBKKBD010000222.1, on the reverse strand, counting down.
AAGGAGTCCGCGGACTTGCGCACACTGATGCGTGCCGTCGTCACAGACGGGTATCTGGACAGTCTGGCTGATCTGCCTGGTGCGGAGGCCATAGGCAAGACCGGTACGGCGGAGTACGGAAACGATGATCCGCCCCGTACACACTCATGGGTCATCGCTGCACAGGGTGACATTGCGGTGGCCGTTTTCGTTGAAGATGGCGACCTTGGCGCCATCACTGGCGGGCCATTGGCCAAGACCATGCTGGCGGCCGCGGCAGGTTAGTTCAGCAGTTCAAGTTCAAGAGCTCTGGCAATGGCTTCATCGCGGGATCCGGCACGTAGCTTCCGGTAGATGCTGCGCAGCTGGGTCTTGATGGTGTTGTTGGAAACGAAGAGTGCGCCAGCGATTTCGTCAATGGAGCTATGGTGCACCAATTGCCCCAGCACCACCTTCTCACGGGGAGAGAGCTCAGCAGGCAGGTGCATGTTGCTCAGCGATGTTGGCACCTCGACGCTGAGCATGTCCACGATTTCCCAGTCTCGGGAGGACTCGGCCAACTGCAGCAAAGGGCCTCGGTCTCCCAACGGAATGAGCAGCAAATGTGTTCGGACACCGGTGGCCTGATAGATAATGGCAGCTTTGCGCAGGAGCCTTAGTGCATTCGCATCGCTGCCCAGCCGCAATGATGCGACGGCGCCCAAGAGGTGGAGGTCTGCCCGGGTGCGCGGGTGGTTACCGAGGGCCAAGACGGAGGCGGAATATTCGCTAGCGGCCTGCGTTGCCTTACCGGTGAGTAACTGCAGTAACATTCGTGCTGGGGCCACCTGGTGGTGGCCCGACGGGTATTCAAGCAGAATCGCCGCAGCCCTGCCGGGCTGACCGGCCGACAACCACAAGATCGCGAGCATATTGTGCATGGCGGCAGTGCCTAAGTTGTCGCCGATCCCGGATTTTTGAACGCCAAGGCTCCTGCCAGCAGGGGACAGCAAGGTATCTATTCGATGGGCTTCCCTGAGGCCCTGGCCCATGGCCAATCTCGCGTACATGAAGGCCGTGGTGGTGAACGGCCAGAATTCTGTCCCCCTGCAAAAATACTCCGAGCGTGCCAGTAATTGCTCGGCAGCCTCATACCGGGATGCGTCAATGAGCGCCATGGCCTTGCCCGCAGTGCCAAGGACATTGAGGTATGACTCATCGTGATTGCGCGGCCAACCGTCAGCTTCGGTCATCTCCAGTGCATGCTGGGCAGATGCTGTTGAGCCCATGAACGCATGGATGCCAGCGGCACAGGAAAGGGTGTAGTTCATCGCCGGCTGGGACGTCGCTGCGGCGACTGCGAAATTGATGACCGGGACGGCTTCTTCCAACCTGCCTGCCTGAAAGAGGCTGTAGCCCAAGTGGCGGAGCGCCAGAACAATGTAGCCGTGCATGCCCCCACGTGTCTCGGCGGACACGAGTCCCAGATTGAACAACGCTTTTTGAGATGCTTCAGCTGACTCCTCATAACGGCCGATCTGCCGCAAGGCGACGGCGCGCATGGTGTGCACCATGAACTTATTTCCGGGGCTTTGATCGAGGCTTGGTTTGAGCAGCGAATCAGCGGCAGCTTCCAGAAGCTGGGTGGCAGATTCGGCCATCAAGGGATTGTTGGAATAGGCCAGCCCCAAGGAGAACGCCAAGAGGGGATAGTTCCGAAGCTCCTTGACGGGAATGGTGCGGAGCTGCTGCGCCAGCAGATCGCTCATGTAGCTCTCGGGGCTGGTTATGAATAATGTCGTGATGATTTGGGTGGCAAGGTCATAGTTTTTGGCCCGTATGGCAAAGGTCAATGCTCGATCAAAATCTGAATTGGCACGGAACCATTTTGCTGTAACTGAGTTGGCTCGCAGAAATTGCTTGGGGTGAGCGCGCTTGAATTCAGTGGCAAACATGAGGCGAATGGGTTCCACGTACTGGAAGACAGGGCGGTTGTGGGCGTAGGAATTCCACGATCCAAAACCTTTGCGTTCGAGGTCATCAATGAATCCCGCAACATCCTCAAATTTCGATAGTTTTTTGCCTAGGGCGTTATCGAAATAGGGCGTCACAGAGGTGACTTGAAGGAACTTGATCATTAAGGGATCAGAAAACTGTGACGCCAGATCCTGGGATACCAGCGCACGCCACTCCACACCGTGATCGGCCGGGATTCGATCCAAAGAGGCCAACGCCATGATCATCGCGCTGACAGCCAAGGGATAACCCGCCGTGTCACGGTAAATGCTGCCAGCAACCGACGCCGGAGCTGAGGGAAGGCGGATGCCTACAAGGAGAGCAACATCATCTAGATTTAGTGCCAGATCCCTGTGGTCCAGCAACTGCACCACCCCACGCATCTGGTGACCTGGCTGTGCCAAAGTGGTGAAACTGCAGCTGGAGATGATGAACTTGATGAGGGGATTGCCGGCTGCCAAGTCAAGGATGCCCTGATCTATGAGGTGGCCAATACCTCCAAGATTCTCGTAGCCGTCTAGGACTATTGTCGTCTCGGTTCCCTGCAGGGCGATGCCTAATGCGGCCGTCGGTTCACCGTTCAGTGAAATCCCTTCCTGCAAGTCTTTCAATGCTGTGCCCGTCACGCCGCCGGTGCGGTGTCCGGCCGAAACAACCGCATCCCAAAATGCCGAGACGGATTCGGGCTCCTTCGTCAGCGCAACCCAGATCAGGGGTGCGTTGGGCTGGCGTTGCCGGGACCATTGGCGCAGCAGGGTGGTCTTTCCAAAACCAGTCGGAGCGATTATGACTGTGACATTGGGAATCCGGGCGTCGAGCACAGGAAAATGCCGCGTGCTCAAAACACCTCCCTGCGCCGTGTTATCAACGCTATTTGCCATCGGGCTCCAAACGACTTGTTGTGTGTATTCCCGTAATTCCCGAGCCTGATCTTTTAGTCTAAACCAGCCTCCCGTGAGGGCTTTATAGGGGACTGGAATTGAGTTCGGCGCTAGAGTGGGCGGGAACCTAAAATGCGGATTATTGACGCCCAGCCTGACGCAAAGGTAGGACCATGAAAAGCTCCGAGATCGCCAACGCCAAGTTTTCCACGACGAAATTCCGTGAGGGATATTCCATGCCGGAGGTCGACGATTTCCTCGACGGCATCCGAGGGTCCTTGATGGCGTGGGAGTCCGGTCGGCCAGGCGCAGTGACAGGTGTAACCGTAGTTGAAGTGCGGTTTCCCATGACAAAGTTTCGCACAGGTTACGACCAGGGCCAGGTTGACACGTTTCTGGACGAGGCAGCCGCCGCCCTGAAGGAGTTCGAAAGTGGCGTGTACCCCACGTTCGGGTAATCAGTCTGCTGTGACGTCCCGTGTGCGGAAGCGCCAGAACCCCAGCGTCGCGAGGAACGCCGCGATGATGGTCAAGACAGCCAAGGGAGCAAGCGTGAAGTTCTCGGCGGGGATGCGGGGCACTGCGCCGAATGGGGTTGCCTTGATGACTGCCTCGGACAGCGAAAATAGGCCGCCAAACATGGCGATACCCATGGAAAATCCATACACGGCCCAGGAGATGCTCACACTTAGACGAGGCAGAAATCCGATGAAGAACAGCATCATGCCCAGCATCACCAGCACCGCTGGCCAATAGGCGAACGATGCGGCCGCCAGCTGACCTCCCGTGGCAGCGCCACTGGAAGCGGCTCCAGTGAGGTATCCGCTCACGAGCAGCATCAGGGCGGATCCGACGGCGGCCACCGCCACCTGCGCGACCAACCAGCTATTGCGCGAAATGGCCCCGGCGAGCTGAGATTCGAGCCGGCCGCTGGCTTCCTCGCCACGGGCTCCGGCCAGACATTGCACGGCGAAGGCTCCCGCAAGCAGGCCGTTAAAGAGTACAAAGATGCCTAAAATGCCGTCGAGCATGCTGTTGGAGCTGCCTACAAATGAGGTAGCGAAGGGGTTGGCTGGGTCCAGCACACTCGTCATGGCTTGGGCCACGCTGCCAAAGAACGCCCCGGCCACTACTGCGCCAGTAAACCAGCCGATTAAGCTGCCGCGCTGCAGCCTCAGCGCAAGGCCCACCGGGTAGGTGAGAAACGCCGATGCCCGTGAAGGGCCACGTTGTTCTGGTAGCAGCCCCATGCCGAGATCGCGGCTGGTCTCAATGCGCAGGGCCGCCGCGCACCCTAGGGTCGTCAGGGCAAGTAAAGCAAGCAGCGGCCACCAGGAGTCTTGCCCGAAGGCCCGCATGTTTTGCGCCCACCCGATCGGTGAGAACCAACTCAGGGGACTTGGGTCGGTGCCGTTAGCCTGCAGATCGGCCCCTGCCCTGACGAAATAGAACAGCGCCATGACAGCGACACCGAGCGAGTTGGCGCCCCGGCTGGTTGAACTTAGCTGTCCGCAGATGGCAGCAACGGCAATGAATGCCAAGCCGGTTCCGGCAATTGATGCACCCATGACGAGTGATCCTGCCATGGGAAGTTTCACGGCCAGGCACAACAGCGAAATGAGTATTCCGGTCACTACGCTCAAGGCGCCGGCCACCACGTAATTGGCCATGCTGTAAGCGTGGCGGCCAAGAGCTGCAGATCTGAGCAATTCGATGCGACCGGATTCCTCATCGGCCCGGCCGTTACGTGTCACGAGGAAGATCGAGGCAAAGCCGAGGGCAACAGCAAGTGTCATCCAAATTTTGATGACCAGGATGCCGCCCAATGATCCCGCGGCATAAGGGAGCCCGGTCATGGCAGCAACGGCGGGAGTATTTGCCACCTGGGCATAGGCGTCCCTGGCCGTCTGCGTAGGGAATGCCTGCTGCTGGGAATTGTAAACAACCGGAATCATGACGGCCAAGACTGCTGCCCATACAAGCAGGCGAACCCAGTTGCGGCCCAGAATGAAGCGGACGCAGGTCACAAAACCTGTCATGGAGCCACGCAGTGGCAGCGACAGGGCGCCCGCGTGCAGCCTGCCGGACCCGCCAACTATGGCCGTGCTCATCGGGCACTCGCAACCTGCGTTGGAGTGACTTTGGTGGGGGTATCAACCGCAGTTCCGCTGTAGTGGCGCAGGAACAAGTCCTCAAGGGATGGTGGGCTGGAGACCAATGAAGTCGGTGAATATGCCGAAAGAGCTCGGAGGACCGCACCCAGTTCGCTTCCGCCGACCGTGAAGGTGGCCTTTGACCCGTCAACCACCAGATCATTGACACCGGGAACGTGGGCCAGCACTGACGCGTCCCTATCCAAAACAATGGATACCGTAGTCCGGTGCAGATGCCGGAGAGCGTCGAGCCGACCGGCCTCCACCGTTTGGCCCTCCCTGATGATGGTGACGGTATCGCATAACTTTTCCACCTCAGCAAAGACATGGCTGGACAGAAGGACACTGCGACCTTCTGCCTTGACTTCGCGGATGCACTCGGTGAAGACCTGTTCCATCAAGGGGTCAAGGCCCGAGGTTGGCTCGTCGAGGATCAAGAGCTCTGCGTTGGATGCCAAACCGGCCACGAGGGCAACCTTTTGCCGGTTCCCCTTGGAATAGCTGCGCGCCTTTTTCGTTGGATCCAGCGCAAAACGCTCCAGCAACCCATCCCGCTTGATGTTATCCACGCCGCCCCGCAGGCGAGATAGGATGTCGATGGCCTGCCCACCTGTGAGGTTGGGCCACAAGCTGACATCGCCGGGCACATAGGCGATGCGCCGGTGAAGTTCGACGGCGTCACGCCAGGGATCGCCGCCCAGCAGACGGGCGGTCCCGCCGTCGGACTTCAACAGACCGAGCAGTATGCGGATGGTGGTCGATTTTCCGGAGCCATTAGGACCTAGGAAACCGGCAACGGTGCCGCGATCGACTCTCAGGTCCAGGCCCGCAAGAGCCATGGTCCGGCCAAAGCGCTTCTGCAGTCCGGACACCAAGATGGCGGGATTACTTTCGGGATCGGTGGTGGCAGCCAGAGGATGCGATGACATAGATTTTCCTTACCGAGGGGGTAATTCTCCCGCGAGTACCGCGGGTGGATTGGCGGCCAGATACACGAGGTACTGATCCAGGTAGCTGCGGCTGGTGAAGAGACCCTCGGTGTAGAGCTCGAGAGTGGGAAGCATGGTATCCGCGTAAAACTGGGCCATGACTCCCTCAAAATCATCCAGCGCCGTGTCAGGGCGCATGGCCAAGCGGACGACCAAGGCGCCGATCGATTGGTGGACAAGAAACCGGACACGGGCTTCCTCATCGCGACTGGGAACCACGATCCCACGTGCAACAGCATCAAGGGAGAATTCAAGTGACTCGGACACCATATGCTCGATGAACTCACGCCCGGCCGTACCGCCTTCCCGGACGCTGCGCAGGATGTAGACCAAGAGAATGCCGCCCTCTTTCGAGGACGGGAACTGTGCAAACAGCTGGGACGGGTCGGCGTTCATGCTCGCGGTCTTCAGGGTACGGTATCGCTGGAGCACGGTGGCGTCACACTCGGCACGCAGCTGTTCCTTGGAGCCAAAATGGTGCCTGACCAGCCCCGCGGTGACGCCGGCGCGTGCGGCGATCGCGCGAAGGGATTCGTTGAATCCTCGCGCTGCAAAGCACTCGATTGCGGCATCCCGCAGCCGGGCCTTTCCAGTTGGATCGTCCTGGGATGTACCCATAAACAGCACACTACTCGCGTGTATAGCCTGCGGCAATCATTGATTCCCCTTCGATTTTCGCTGGCCGGTGCCGGTTGGAACGCCAGCGAGACTAGGCTGTCAGCATGGAAGCACTTGCACCGCTGGAGGATGCCTGCACAGTTGTTCTGCTGCGCGACGGCGACGCTGGGCTGGAAACGTTGATGCTTGAGAGGCCACATTCCAGCAGGGCCTTTGGCGGGGCTTGGGTGTTTCCCGGGGGAAAAGTTGATCCCGAGGACAGGCTGGACAGAAACGGCGGCCCGGTCGATGATTTCACGGCCGCGCAGCGCGCTGGCCTGCGGGAAGTGGCCGAGGAAACCGGACAGCGGCTCAGCGGCGCCGATCTGGTCTGGCTTTCACAGTGGACGCCTATGCAGAGCCTTCCTCGACGTTTCAGGACCTGGTTCATGCTGGCACCGGCGGCGTCGGTAACTGTGGAGTTGAACTCCGAGGAGCACTCCAACTTTGCGTGGCTGGCGCCTGCCGACGCCCTTGCCCTCCATGCAAGGGGCGAGATGATGCTGTTGCCACCTACCTGGGTCACCCTGCACCACCTGACGGCCCTGAAAACGGTGTCGCAGGCCCTCGCAACGGCAAAGGCCAGTGAGTCCTTTGCGTACAACACGCATATCTTGATGCCAGACGGGGCGGCCGCCGTGGGTGCCCGCCCCTCCGGGGTCATGTGGTCCGGTGATACGGCTTATCCGGGACCATCACATGTCAGGCCCGGGGCCCGCCACCGGCTAACCACTACCGCGCTGCCCTGGGTCTTCGAACATACCGCTCCGTGACAACGCGGGCCGGATACAGCAATACGCACCAATCTCAAGTGGAAGGAACCGTCATGGCAGCAAAGAAGCGCTGGAGGGAAATGAGCAAGGGGCGCCGCGGTGCCCTCATCGCAGTCGGAGCAGTGCAGCTTGCCTTGCAGTTGGCTGCTCTACGGGACATCTCCCAAAGGACCCCGGACCAAATTAATGGCAGCAAACGGGTTTGGGTGGCGGCGTCATTCCTCAACTTTGCCGGGCCCATCGCATGGTTCTTGCGCGGGCGGAAAGACTAAATAGCGCTGAACTGCACTCGTGCGCCCGGGGCTAGTTGAGCCGCCTTGTCGAGGTCCTCGCCCAGCACCACGCCGAGTACCGGATATCCACCCGTTACGGGGTGATCGGCAAGGAATAGCACCGGAAGGCCCGACGGCGGCACCTGGATTGCGCCGTTGGCCATCCCCTCGCTGGGGAGCTCAACGCCGGCTGCCGATGCGCTGCGGTGTAGTGGTGTTCCGGCCAGGCGGAGCCCAATCCTGTTGGATTGGGCGCCAACCTCCCAGATTTGGGCCTCGAAGTGGGCCAGCGATTGCGGAGTAAACCAGTCGTCCCGCGGCCCTGGCAGGTACCTCAATCCGGTCACCCCGAGAGGTGCAGGTGAATCCGTCTCGGCGGCGCCAACAATGCTGCCGGCCGGGGCAGGCGCCACTGGAAGAAATACCCCCGCGGCGATGGGATCCGGTCCCAGGCCCGAGAGGACATCCGTGGAACGGCTGCCCAAAACTGGTGGCAGGTCCAGCCCGCCTCGCACGGCGAGATAGCTGCGGAAGCCGACTGGGCCCTGCTGAAAGGTGAGCGGCTGAAGGGTGAGCGTCTCGCCGTCGAGCAGTAGAAACGGCGCATTGGCCGGGGCTTCGCGTTCATCACCATGCACCTCCGCAATGAACGGCACTGCGGAGGTGCCTGCCACGGCCACGATGTGGGTGCCCACCGCCTTGATGCTCAGCCCGGACAGGACCACTTCCAACCCGGCGGTTTCAAGATTCCCATTGCCAACCATCCGGTTGGCCCGGCGCAGCGCAGCCCGGTCCAGGGCACCGGATTCCGGCACGCCCAGATGGGCGTAGCCCTGCCGACCCAGATCCTGAACCGTGGTGTGGACACCGGCCGCCAGCACCTGCAAACCGGAGGGGCTATGGCTTCGCGCAGTCATGACGGTTGGCTTGGCAGCGTCCACCTCGATCAGTTCGCGGACGGGCATGAACTCAACTGCGTCACCGGGTTCGATGAGTGCCGGTTGCTCCCGTCCGGTATCCCACAAGACGGTGGTGCAGCGCCCAAGCAATTGCCACCCGCCGGGGGAAGGTCCCGGATAGACGGCAGAAAACTCCCCGCCGACGGCTACCGAGCCGGCCGGGACAACCGTTCGGGGCGTGGCCAGGCGGGGAACCATGAGGCTGCGCTCCGCAGCTGCTAGATACATGAAACCTGGGGCAAAGCCGCCAAAGGCCGCCAGCCACTGTTGCCCGCTATGCCAAGCAACGATGGCTTCATCACTGAGCCCGCTGAGCCGGGAAACCTCGGCGAGGTCGGCGCCGTCGTACGTGGTCTTGAGCCGATGTACCGCACCGGGGAGGGGAGCCTGTCTTTCAGTGGCCGTTGCGGCGAGGAACTCCAGGACACCGCGTACGGCGGAAGGGGAATGGCAGCTGACAAGGATGGTCTTGGCGGCGGCCACGATCCCGATCACCCCGGGAAGGGTTTGCTGACGCAGCAGGCTCTGGACGCCCATGACGTGGGCCAGGGATTCGAGCTCCACAAGAAGGGCTAGCTCACCCACGGGACGGATGTGCAACTGCTGGTTCATGGGGCGCCGCTACGGGACGAAGCTGGTGATCGCGACGCCGGCGTCATGCAATGCGGTACGGACCCCGGCGGCCATGGCCACGGCACCCGGAGTGTCACCGTGCAGGCACAGGCTTTGCACATCCACGGCAACGCGGCTGCCATCGATGGCCGTGACTTCTCCGTGCAAGGCGATGTCCAGACTCTGGGCCACCACGGCCTCAAGGCTGTGCAGGACCGCGCCGGGCTGGGTGCGGGCCACAAGCGTGCCGTCCGGGTTGTAGGCGCGGTCGGCAAAGGCCTCGGTCACCACTGTAAGCCCGGCGGCGAGCGCCAGTCGCTGGACCTCCGAGTTTGGCGCCACCAGCAACGGCAGGCCGATGATCGTCATGGCCGCCACCACGGCTTCGGCCTGTGCGCTGTGGTGGACGATCGCGTTGTATAGCGCGCCGTGCGGCTTCACAAAGCTCACGGTGGTTCCCTCTGCCCGGGCCATGGCCTGCAGCGCGCCGATCTGGTAGATCAGTTCGTTGCTGAGCTCGCCGGGAGCAATGTCCATGAAGCGCCGGCCGAATCCGGCAAGATCCCGGTAGCTGGGGTGGGCACCGATGGTCACGCCCTTGGCCGCTGCGGTGGCGCAACTTTGACGCATGGTGCTGGGATCGCCCGCGTGGAAGCCACAGGCGATGCTGGCGCTGGAAACCTGCTCCATGATGGCCGCATCGTCGCCGAGCGTCCACTGCCCGAACGATTCGCCGACGTCGGCATTGAGGTCCATGCGCAAGGGAGTGCGTGAGTGTGTCAGAGCAGGCCCAATTCCGTGACGGCGTCGCGCTCCGAAACCAGTTCGGCCACGGACGCATCGATCCTGCTCCGGGAGAATTCGCTGATGTCCAGGTCCGGCACAATGGCGTAATCGCCGCCGCTAGTGGTGACGGGGAAGGAGCTGACCAAGCCCTCCGGCACGCCATAGGAACCATCGGAGAGAACGGCCATGCTGGTCCAGTCTCCGTCCGGAGTGCCTTGCACCCACAAACGCATGTGCTCGACGGCGGCGTTGGCGGCCGACGCTGCCGAGGATCCGCCGCGCACAGCGATGATCTCGGCGCCGCGCTTGGCCACGCGGGGAATGAACTCATCCGCGATCCAGGACTGTTCCACCAACGTTGTTGCCGGGGTGCCAGCAATGCTCGTGTGGGTGATGTCCGGGTACTGGGAAGCTGAGTGGTTGCCCCAGATGGCAAGCTTGCGGATGCTGCTGACAGGCGAGCCGGTCTTGGCCGCCAATTGCGCCACGGCGCGGTCATGATCAAGCCGGGTCATAGCGGTAAAGCGCGACGCCGGGATGTCACGTGCGTGCGATGCCGCAATCAAGGCGTTGGTGTTGGCAGGGTTGCCCACGACAACAACCTTTACATCGCTTGCTGCCCCTGCGTTCAAGGCCCTGCCCTGCACGGAGAAGATGCCACCGTTGGCGCTGAGGAGATCGGCCCGTTCCATGCCTGGGCCGCGCGGACGGGCACCCACCAGCAGGGCGATGTTTGCGCCGTCGAACGCTTGGGTGGGATCGTCAAAGACTTCCAAGCCAGCGACCAGCGGGAAGGCACAGTCCATCAATTCCAGAACAGTGCCCTCGGCCGCCTTTGCCGCCTGCGGAACTTCCAGGAGATTCAGCTTGACCGGGACATTAGGGCCCAGCATGGCACCCGAGGCAATCCGGAACAGCAGCGCGTAACCAATTTGGCCTGCGGCCCCGGTGACCGTGACGGTGACGGGGGCTGGAGCATGTGCGTTCATGCAGCCAGTCTAGTCCCGCCGGTAGAGTTGCTGGCAGGCTGCCGGGGGAGTGCAGTAACAACCAAAGGGGACTGGATGTCGCAGCGTCAGGAAACACAGGGGCAGGGTTCAAAACGCACTTGGGGTGACCGCGCCCGCGCCCTTCCTGGCATTTTGGCCAAGGCGCCATGGTGGGTGGTGCTCCTGGTGGGTGGCCTCTGCGTCTGGTTGGGATTCACCCTGGTCACCAAACCGCTTTCTTCTTTGGGCGCCTTGACGCTCTATGTCGGCGCCAGCTTCATCATCTCCGGCGTCTCGGATTTGATCGAAACTGAAAAATCCGGCTCCGCGGTCATCCGGATGGCGCTTGGTTGGGGCTGGGTTGCCGCCGGCCTCGTGGTCCTCTTCTGGGCAGGCGGCGCCATGGCCGTGCTTCCCGTATTCATTGCGGTCTCACTGATAGTCTCGGGCGTGATCCGGGGCGTTGGCGCCATCCGCGGCAGGGGACGCCTCGCCGATGAACGCGTCGCGGCAGTCATCCTTGCGCTCGCAGACCTGATCTTTGGCGTGGTGGCACTGGCCTGGCAAGACGTGACACTGCTGCTGGTGGCCATCCTCTTTGGCGCCCGCACCCTGCTCTTTGGCCTGGGCCGCATGTGGAATGCCCTCGCCGAAGTTGTGACGCTCTCGCGAGCACGACGGCACGCGGCCGCCGCTCCCGCTGTGGGAACCGCTCCCTCTGGAGGAAACGCCAGGCCCAAGCCGTTGCGGCGCTGGTTGCGGGTGGTGTGCGCCGTGTTGTCGCTCGCCCTCGCCGTGGCGGTCGCCGGTCTTGGCGCGCAGCTGCGCAGTGGCGCGCCTCGGGTGGACGCGTTTTATGACGCCCCGGCCACTGTTCCTGATGGGCCCGGCCACTTACTCAAGAGCGAACCCTTCACCATGGGTGTCCCGACGAACGCCAAGGCATGGCGGATTCTGTACACCACCACCCGCGACGATTCCACGCCGGCCGTGGCAAGCGCCGTCGTACTCACCTCGCTGAAACCCGCCACTGGTCCGCGGCCTGTGATCACGTGGGCGCACGGCACCACAGGCTATTCCGAGCCGTGTGCGCCGTCGAATCTGTCGGCATCCTTCGACTCGGGCGCACTGCCGGCACTTGATCACGTTGTTGAGAACGGGTGGGTGCTCGTCACCACCGACTACGCGGGTCTTGGCACCAAGGGCCCCCAGCCGTACTTGATCGGTCAGGGCGAGGCTCGATCCGTGCTGGATTCCGTGCGGGCAGCGAAAGCGCTGGACACTGAGCAGGACCAGCTGACCATGGCTGATGAAACCGTCGTGTGGGGCCATTCGCAGGGAGGACAGGCCGCGCTGTGGACCGGCGGATTGGCCGCGAGCTACGCGCCGGATGTCAAGATCAGCGGCGTCGCAGCCATGGCTCCGGCCAGTGACGCCATTGGACTGGTGCAGAACCTGCACACCGTCTCCATCGGAAGCGTGTTTGCCGCCTACGTTGCCGCAGCCTACTCAGACAGTTACCCGGACGTGTCTTTCAATGAGTACATCACGCCGGTAGCAAGGACGTTTGTGCGCGAGATGTCCACCCGCTGCCTCGCCGAGCCCGGCGTGCTGGTGTCTGTTGTCAATGCGCTCGCGATCGATAAAGACAAGACGATTTTCAGCAAGGATCCCACCACGGGGGCCATGGGTGACCGACTCCGCGAGAACACGCCGGTGCTGCCCATCTCGGCGCCGTTGTTCGTAGCCCAGGGAGCCGCCGATCCTCTGGTGATTCCCGCCGTGCAGGACGCCTACGTTGCCACACGGTGCAAGGCCGGGCAGGAACTCGAATACAAGAAATATGCAGGAAAGGACCACATGAGCGTTGTGGCTCCGGACTCGCCACTGATCGGCGATCTGCTCTCATGGACGCAGGACCGGATTGACGGCAAGCCCGCCGCCAGCAATTGTGCGGACCTGCCTTAGAGAGCGGGCCTGCTCTAGAGCGGCAAGCCTGATGCATAACGCCAGCGGGGCGCACCAACGATGAATTGGTGAGCCCCGCTGTAGGTTCAGCTGTGGGTTCAGCCACGGGCTCCGTGGAGACCGGGAGCCTTGCCGCCGATGTTGACCTCGGCGCCGCCGGCAAATGCGTTGCCAGCAATGGAGGTCAGCGCCGTGAGCTTGACGTAGCGGCCAACTTTCCCGCCTGAAATGGCGGTGATCTGTGAACGGGTCACATCAAGGAACGTTCCGGAGGCAACCTTGGCACCAAACTCGGTGGGGCTGTCGGACACGTAGAGCTCGAAGTCCTTGATCTTGCCGTTGGAGTTGGACTGGCGCTGGCTGTATTCAAAGCCGGTGACGTTGTAGCTCTTGCCCAGGTCGATGACCACGCTGTGCGGGAACGGTGTGGTGCTGCCCTGCCACTGGGTGTGCCAGTAGCTGTCAATCCTTCCATCCAGCAGAGCCGTAGCCGGGCCGCTTGGCGCGGGTTCACCCGTGAGCTCCTCCGAGGTGGCGGATTCAATACTGAGCTCGCCCTGGGGGATCTTGTTCTCCAGCGGAAGCAGCTTTGATTTGACCTTTAGGCTGTCCTTGGCCGTGCGTGTCCCGGTCGAGGAAGCCTGGGTGGCGACGACGTCGAATGTTCCGCTATACGTTGCGGGGTATACCGGCATCTGGAAGGTGATCTTGCCTTCGGCATCCGGCAGCACCGAGCCAACACGGTTGCCGCCAAGGGTCAGCACAACATACTTTCCGGGTTCGAAGCCGATTAGCGTGGTTTTGGCGCGGTAGCCGGCCTTGACCGTCGCATTCGTGACGGCTAGAAGTGGCGTTTGGGAAGAGTCCCAAACAGCCGGCGCGGCAGGGTCGGCCGTGCCAGCGGCGACAGCCACGGTGAAGTTCGCCGTCGTCCCGTTGCTTGCCGTCAGGGTTCCCTTATAACTTCCCGCGGTGGCATAGGAATGCGTTCCCCGCAGCTGGTACAGGCTGCCGGCGGCAAGCGAGTGACGTGCCTCGAGTGCAACGATCGTCGCAGGGGTGGCGGCGCTACCGTCGCCCCAGTCAACGCTCACGCTGAGGTCGCCGAGAATGCTTGAGGCGCTCACTCCGTCGGCTTCGTCAATCGTGTCAACGGCAATGGTCGATCCGTCTGCCGATGCCTTCGTACCGGGTGCCGCCAGCTGGCCAACGTTGAGCGTCAGGTTCTTGCCAGGGGCAACAGCTACGGGCAGTCCGGCCATGGAGGAGCGCCATGTGGCCTGATTGCCGTCATAGAAGTTGGTGCCGGTGGCCAGCATGCGCTGACCCATGGAGGCCATCCGAACCTTGAAATCGTTCACGTTGCGCTTCGCCTGCGGGGTCCAACCAATTTCGGCAAAGGAGACCACGCGTGGGAACGCCATAAACTCAGCTTGAATGCCGCCGCGGATGGTCTCGGACCACTGGGCCGCTTCCACTCCGAGCAGTGCTGAATCGGGCAGCTTGACCCCAGCATCCTTGACGGTCCCGGCCGGATCCCAGTCGTAGTACTTAGGGAAGTCCCCGGTGCCGGCCCAGGTCAGGCCGATTGGCGTCTTGGCGTTGTACTTCATGTCGATGTAGGAGGTGGAGCCGTTGGAGACCATGAGCTTGGCGCCCTTGTTCTTGATGGCGTTGAGGGTATCCGCCGTGCCGCCGGTCCAGTATTGGATGCCGTCGCCGGCTGTGAGCCCGCCAATGGCGGCCTCATTCCAGCCGATCGGCTTCTTGCCAAGGTCGTGGATAATCTTCACTGCCTTGGTAATGAACTCGACATAGTTGTCGTGGCCGGTCACGTGGGACTCGTCGCCGCCGATGTGGACGTAATCGCTGGTGGTCATGCCGGCGATCTGGCCGAACACGTGCTCCAAGAAGGTCCAGGTCACGGGTTCGGCAACATCAAGGGTAGAACCGCCCACGTTGCCGGTGCCGTCGGCAGGGACAACGCCCCACTCGTCCACGCCGGGCTTGGTTCCGGCGGTGTTCAACTCGGGGATGGCGTGGAGGATTGCGGAGGTGTGCCCGGGGACATCGATTTCCGGAATGATTTCAATGTGGCGCGAGGCCGCATAGGCCACAATGTCCTTGTATTCATCCTGTGTGTAGAAACCGGTGTGCCCGAGTTCATCCTGGTAACTGAGATTCTTGGTCACAGCCGTCTTGCCGGAGATGCCGGTCAGCAGGCCGTAGTCAATGGTGTCGCCAGCCTTCCTGCCGTCGTTGGTGATCTGGATGCGCCAGCCTTGATCGTCGGCAAGGTGCATGTGCAGCGTGGAAATCTTGTAGGCGGCCAGGGAATCGATGATGTTCTTGACTTCATCGGGGCGCTTGAAATCACGCGCCACGTCAAGCATCATGCCGCGCTTGTCGAAGCGTGGTGCGTCGGAAATTTCGACTGCGGGTGCGCTCCAGTCCGCGATGACCTTCTGCTTGGATTCGATGAAAGCAGGGAAGAGCTGGCGCAGCGTCTGGATACCGTTGAAGACGCCGTCGCTGGTTGGCGAGGTGACCTTGACGCCCGTGGCGGCGTCCACCGTGAGCATGTAGGCCTCAGACTGAAGCTGGGCGCCGAGGTTGAGAATCTCACCCGGTGTCTGGAGAAGAACGACGTCGTCCGCGTCGCCTGAGGTGCCTGTCACCACGGGCAGTGCCAGCCCGGTGGAGGTGCGGAAAATCGCGGCCAAGTAGTCGGCGGTTTTCGTCGTCTCAGCATTGTTGGCCACGATCCGGGAGCCGGCACCGAGTGTGAAGGGCGCCTCGTCCGGTGTTGCCAGATTGACCGGAAGCGGGATCAGGTTCACGCCTTCGGAGGGTACTGGCACAGCGGCTTCCGGCCCATCCCAAATCTCAAATTCCCACATGGACATCCCGTACTTAATGCCGCCGATTGCGGTGCGGTCAATGCCCTGCATGCGAACGTATTGGTACGGTGTGGCGGCCAGCGCGGCGTAGAGCTTTTGGGTGTCGCCGGTGGAGCACGTGGGGGAAATGACGTCGGTGGCGTCCACAAAGCTGATGCCGTCAGTGGAGACCTGAAGTTTGTATTTCGCTGCACACGCCGTTTCCCACTTGATGCTGACATGGTCAATCACCGTGGGCTTGGCTAGTTTGACCGTGATCCGGGCGTCTCATCGCCGGAAGAGGTGACGGTGCCGCCGGCTGTGGCCAGTGCAACATTCCTTGCGACGGCGTTGCTTGGGACAGGATCGCCGGGCGCGGCCACCGACGGAGGCGCCGCCATCGCCAGCAGCATGGCCGGAGCCACCACCGCCATCGCTAAGGTCTTCTTCACTAAGGAACGCATGTGTTCATCCTTTTTCGAAATGAGGGATCTAGGTCACACTGCGCTCATGTTATCCATATCACTTCCTCATGGGAAGGTTATTAACTTCCCTGCTTGCTCGGAGGGCTGCGCCGCAGTTTGAGCGGGCCCTCTCATATGGACCGGGGAGAATGTCGGGGCCGTGAAAAAGCGCCATGCATTTACGTTGGTGATCAGCGCTCAGTGGTGCCGTTCGTGGAGTGGGCACGCAAAAGCGCGCTGCCCTTCGTGAAAAACGAGGACAGCGCGCTTGGGGGAAAACAGTCCGCAGGGAGACCTGGTGGACTGGAAAACAGCGGAACAGATTTACAACGTTACGGTGGCCAGATCGAAGTCCAGGCGGTGCAGCCGGTCGTGGGTGCTGGGGCCGGCGGGCTTGCCCAGGTTGATCACCATGAAGGACTTGTGGGTGGAATCTGCGTTGAACTCTGCGTCTACGCCGGCGGGGTCGAAGCCTGTCATGGGGCCAACTGCCAAACCTGCGGCGCGGGCTGCCAGGATGAAGTAGCCGGCCTGTACGTGGGCGTTGTTGTTGCCGGAAGCAGTGCGGGATTCAGCGTTTGCCTCGAACATGGGCATCAGCATGTCGGCCATATGCGGCGCCGTGGTGGGCATGAGGGAGTGCCATTCGGTGTTGAAGCTCAGCACGGCAACCATGGGAGCCGTCAGGGTCTTGGCCTTGTTGCCGTCCATCATGTGCTCAACCAAACGCTCGCGAGCCTCGGCTGACCGGATCCACGTGATCCGCAGGGGCTGGCCGTTGAATGCGGTGGGTCCCATCTTGGTCAGGGCGTAGATGGCCTGAAGGGTTTCGTCTGAAATCTCCTCGTCGGACCAACTGTTGGCCGTGCGCGCGTCCAGGAACAATGACGCTGTGGCGTCGCTGTCAAGGGTGAGCTGGGAGTCAAGGTCGATTTCTGTGGCGATGTCGATGCTCATGGGCCGGCTTTCTGTTGCTGAAGATGTTGTTCTCATAGATCCTCAGCGTTGGAGAGCTCGCGGTTGTTTCCGCTTCACGTGTGAGCTTCGGCATAGTAATAGGGGTGGCCACGGCTGCGCCGGCCCGCCGCACTGTGTCATGATGCAGTGACGGGCCTAGGGCGCCGTAACGTGGTTAGCGCAAAGGAGCGGCAATTACATGACAGCTTGGATCATCCGTGATTTTCATCCGCAGGATGTAGAGGGCATCCTCCAACTGTGGCAGTCGCTGCGGGAAAATGGTGTGGAGCCCGTCTATGACCTGTCCGAGGTGCTGGCGTCCTGTGAAAAGGACCACGCCGTGGTGGCGGTGCAGGGCGAGCACGTTATTGGCGCGGCCGTGGGTAGGGCGGCCCATGATCAGGGCTGGATTGTCTTCCTAGCAACCCTGCCAGAATTCCGGGGCAACGGCATTGGCACCTTGCTGCTGGCCGCGGTGGAAAACCGGATGGCCGCTCACGGCCTGAACAAACTCTCGGCACTCATGCCGGAGACGGAGACCCGGGTCGAGGCCTTCAGCAACCGCGGCTTCGTGGTGAAAAAGAACCTGCGCTATTTTGAGCGCCGCATCCCCGTCCAGCGAGCCGAACTCGGCGCGCTGGAGGAACTGGGTGGGAGGCTTTTGCCGCGCGACCTCTGGGACCGGGTGGCCGGCATGGCCGCCGAAAAGGAACTCCTTGAGCGGCGCCTCGTATTGCCCCTGGCCGAGGCCGCGCTGGCCGAAGAGTTTGGGGTGGTGCCGCCCCGCGCCGTCGTACTTTTTGGCCCTCCCGGAACAGGAAAGACAACCTTCGCCAAAGCGATTGCCTCGCGGCTGGAGTGGCCGTTTGTTGAGGTGTTTCCCTCGCGGTTGGCTGGCGAGCCCGGCGGTTTGGCCGGGGCCCTGCGCCGGACCTTCCTGGAAATTGCGGAACTGGAGCACGCCGTGGTGTTCATCGACGAGGTCGAGGAGATCGCCTCCCAGCGTTCCGGGGATCAGCCCTCGCCCATGCAAGGCGTCACCAACGAGCTCCTAAAGATCATCCCAGCCTTCCGCGAGCAGCCAGGGCGGCTGCTGGTGTGCGCCACGAACTTCATCCGATCGCTGGATTCGGCGTTCCTGCGGCACGGCCGCTTTGACTACGTCATCCCCATTGGGCTGCCCGACGAGCAGGCACGCACCGCCATGTGGAACCGCTTCGTTCCCGCGCACGTGCTGGAAAATGTTGACGTGCCGACGTTGGTCAAGGCCAGTGGCGGGTTCTCGCCTGCCGACATTGAGTTTGCAGCCCGCAGTGCCTCCCAGCGTGCGCTGGAAAAGGCCATGTTCGACAGCGGTGACCCCTCCGGCCGCCGATCAACTCTCCGGGGTCCGGTGACGGCCGATTATCTGGAGACCATTGCCGAGACGAAGGCAACCGTCAGCGATGCGGTGGCCGCGGACTTCCTGGAGGATATCGCCGCACTGGCCAGGACCTAGGCTGCTCAACAGCTAGAGCCAGGTCTTCCTCTTGAAGATGATGTACATGCTCAAGCCGACGAGGAACATCAGGGCCAAGGCAAAGGGATAGCCGAACGCCCAATGAAGTTCGGGCATGTGATCAAAATTCATGCCGTAGATGGATCCAACAAAGGACGGTGCGAACAAGATGGCGGCCCAGGAGGAGATTTTCTTCATCTGTTGGTTCTCTGCGGCACTCGCCTCGTTTTGACGGTTAGTTGTCAGTGTTCCGTCGACCGTCAGCGCGTTTTGCAGCAACTGGCGAAATGAGTCTGCCCTGGCAGTCACGGATTCAACATGGTCTTCAACATCGCGGAGGTAGCGCTGGAGCTCAACGTTGACCTGATACTTGGCGAAGCCGGCTTTGAGCCGCTCAAGCATGTCGCGCAGCGGATGGATGGCCCGCTGGAATTGGATGACCTCGCGGGAAAGTTGGTAGATGCGGCGGGAGACATTGGGATCGCCGGCAAAGAGCTGGTCCTCAATCTCATCAATGTCATTTTCGAGACCGTTGACCACCGGCTGGTAGTCATCGACCACCTGGTCCATGATTGCGTAAAGCACAGCTTCGGGACCCATGGCCAACAGTGCAGGATCGGCCTCGAGCCTGGTCCGGGTGGAGGAGAGACCTGGCGTTTCGGCGTGGCGAATCGTGACCACAAAGTCCTTGCCCGTGAAGATGTGTAGTTCGCCGAACTCCACCGTTTCATTCTCATCGATGTATCTGGCGGGCCGAAGCACGGTGAAGAGAACGTCGTCGTACCTCTCCAACTTGGGGCGCTGGTGAGCCATGATGGTGTCCTCAACCGCCAGCTCATGGAGCGAAAATTCGGCGGCCAGCGATTTCATCTCGGCGGCATCCGGGCGGAACATGCCGATCCAGGCCATTCCACCGCAGGAGTCCATCACCTCATAGGTCTGCTCGAGGCTGTCAGGGTTGGCGAAGCGCAAGCCGTCCACGTACACGGCATTATCAATGATGGTCACCTGCCCATTATGGATGAGCCGGGATGAAAACGTGCGCCCCGCCGAGGGACCGCCTCGTCGAGTCAGTCCAGCGGGCCGGTGTGCCCCGGAATGTGCTTGAACACCAGAGTGGTTTCGGTGTGGCCCACCACTGGATCAGTTGTCAGGTTATCCAAAACCCAATCGCGCAGGGCGTCGGTGTCGCGGACCGCAATATGCAGCAGGTAGTCCACGGATCCTGAGGTGTGAAAAGTGGAAAGCACCTCGGGCAGCAGGGGAACGCGTGCGGTAAAGGTATCGATCTGGTCCCGGTCGTGGGCGCGCAGCCGCACGGCGATCAGGGCCTGTACCGCCCTGCCAATGGAAGCAAGGTTCAGCTTTGCCTCAAAGCCCTCGATGGCGCCGCGTTCCATGAGCGCGCGCGTGCGCATCAACGCGGTCGACGGCGCGATCCCCACCGCGTCGGCCAGGTCCCTGTTCGTGATGCGGGCATCCGAAACCAGCGTGTCGATGATCTGGCGGTCGACGGCGTCCAGCGCCTCGGGCGCGTGGGGCCCCTGGGGCTGTTCTCGCCGAACGTTCTTCGCCGCTGACGCCATGGGATCCTCCAAGATTCGTGATGACGCTGTCCATCTCCGCCGAGAGTGACAGTCGATAGTTCGCCATACTAGCAAATCGCCGAATAACTGAACAATGCAGGGCGGGTTCGGGGAATACTAAAGGCCCTGCAGGAATTCCTTGATCACGTCTGCTGCGGGCCCGCTTTGGGCGGACTTCCATCCCGAACCTGCCCAAAGGTTCAGGGCCCGCGGGTCCTGTGCGGCGGAAGCGGCCGCACGCAGGGGCGCCGTGAGGAAATGTACTTCCGGGTAGGCGTGCGGTGCGGATTCTGAATGGTCCCGGACAAACTCATTGACAAGTGCGCG
>JBKKBD010000221.1:0-4259 GCA_046714315.1 Specibacter sp. | reverse complement strand
GCCGTCTTGGGCTTAGGGATCAGGATGGAATTCAGCCCGGGCTTCACTATTGACCCGGGGTACATGCGGTTCAAGCGCATAACCTTGGACTCCGGCAGATCGGCCGGAGCGAACTTGATGAAGTTGCCCTGCAGCGCCACATCGGACAGCCCGGCGGTGCGGGCCAGAACCTTGAAGTGCGCCACGGCGATGAGGTTGATCGCGGCCGGCGGCAATGCTCCGTACCTATCCACCAATTCGGCCTCGACCTCAGCAATTTCTTCAATGGTCACCGCTGCAGCCAGCTTGCGGTAAGCCTCCAGCCGCAGCCGCTCCCCCGGCACGTACTCGTGCGGCAGGTGCGCATTGACTGGCAGCTCGATTTTCATTTCCGCAACGCGCTCTTCGCCATCACCACGGAAATCAGCCACCGCCTCGCCCACAAGGCGGATGTACAGATCGAACCCCACACCTTGAATGTGCCCCGATTGTTCCCCACCCAGCAAGTTTCCGGCACCACGGATTTCAAGGTCCTTCATGGCCAGCGCCATACCGGCGCCCAGCTCATTGTGCGCAGCAACTGCCTTGAGGCGTTCCAGGGCCACCTCACCCAGCGGTTTGTCGGCCGGGTAAAGGAAGTAGGCATAGGCCCGTTCACGGCCGCGACCAACACGGCCACGCAGCTGGTGCAGCTGGGACAACCCGTAGTTGTTGGCCTGCTCCACGATCAGCGTGTTGGCATTGGAGATGTCCAGTCCGGTTTCAATGATGGTGGTGCACACCAGCACATCAAATCGCTTCTCCCAGAAGTCCACAATGATTTGTTCCAGCCGCGACTCGCTCATCTGACCATGTGCTACAGCCACGCGGGCGTCCGGGACGAGCTGCTGGATATGCGCGGCCGTCCGGTCAATTGATTTAACCCGGTTGTGCACATAAAAGACCTGTCCTTCACGCATCAGCTCGCGGCGGATGGCGGCACCAACCTGCTTGTCACTGTGCGCACCGACGTAGGTCAACACGGGGTGGCGCTCCTCAGGCGGAGTGGCCAGTGTGGAGGTTTCACGGATACCTGTCATGGACATTTCCAAGGTACGCGGAATGGGCGTGGCGCTCATGGCCAACACATCCACGTTGGTGCGCATCTTCTTCAGCGCCTCCTTGTGCTCAACACCAAAACGCTGCTCCTCGTCAACAATCACGAGCCCCAGATCCTTGAACGCAAAGTCCTTGGAGAGCAGGCGGTGCGTGCCAATGACCACGTCCACGGTGCCATTTTTCACACCCTCAACGATCTCCTTGGACTCCTTGGTGCTCTGGAAGCGGGACAGCGGCCGGACGCGCACTGGGAAGCCCGAGAAGCGCTCGTTGAACGTCTCAAAGTGCTGTTGCGCCAAGAGCGTGGTGGGCACCAGAACGGCTACCTGCTTGCCGTCCTGCACAGCCTTGAACGCTGCGCGCACCGCAATTTCGGTCTTGCCATAGCCCACATCGCCAGAGATGAGGCGGTCCATGGGGACTTCCTTCTCCATGTCGGCCTTGACCTCGTTGATGGCCACCAGCTGGTCAGGCGTCTCAACATACGGGAACGCCTCCTCCAGCTCGGCCTGCCAGGGTGTGTCCGGCCCAAAGGCGTGCCCCTTGGAGGCCATGCGGGCCGAGTAGAGCCGGATCAGCTCGCCGGCGATCTCCTTGACGGCCTTGCGTGCCTTGGATTTGGTGGCCGCCCAGTCGGAGCCGCCCATCTTGGATAGCGCCGGCGCGTCACCGCCCACATAGGCCGTGACCTGATCCAGCTGGTCCGTTGGAACGAAGAGCTTGTCACCGGGTGCGCCGCGCTTGGACGGCGCGTACTCGAGCACCAGGTATTCGCGCAGACCCGCTGCCCCGCCCACACCTGCCCCGGCAACCTTCCGCTGGATCAGTTCCACGAACTTGCCCACACCGTGCTGCTCGTGGACCACGTGGTCGCCGGCCTGCAGCTGGAGAGGGTCGACGGCGTTGCGCCGCTTGGAGGGCATCTTGCGCATGTCCCGGGTGGAGACGGCGGAGGCCCGCCCCAGGAGGTCCGCCTCGGTCAGAAGTCCCAGCTTCAGGGAGTCCAAGACAAAGCCGCGGCCGGTGTCGGCCGTGGTCACCTCGATGATGCCCGGCTGCGGTTCGGCATCCAGGGATTCAACGCGCGACGCCGGAATGTTGGCTTCGTGGAAAAGCTCGGCCAGGCGCTGGGCCGGGCCGGGACCCTGCGTAGCAACCACAACGCGCCACTGGTCCTTGACCCGGGCGCCAATGAACTCCATCATTTCTGCCACGTCACCGCGGTAGCCACGTGGTTCGCGGGCAGCCAGGTTCAGCACATCGCTGGAAGTGTCCAGTTCCTCGTCTTGGACCAGGGAACTCATGGTCCACCAGCTCACACCGTGGCCCTGTGTGGATTCGCGGGTTTGTGCCAGGGACCGGAAGCTGGCTGCGGCGAGGTCAACGCCGCTGCCTGCAACGGTGGTCAAGTCCAAGGGTGCGCTGCCGCCGTCGGACGCGGTGGACCAGGCGACCTCAAGGAATTCCTCGTTGGTGGATTCAAGATCGTGCGCCCTAGCACTGACCTTTTCGGGATCGAGGATCACGGTGATGGAGCTGGCCGGCAGCAGGGAGGTCAGTGGAACCATGCCGTCCACCAGTGCCGGAGCCAATGACTCCATGCCTTCCACGGCAATGCCGCCGGCAATCTTCTCCAGCATGGCCGCGGCGGCAGGCATGCTGTCCTTGAGCTTGGCGGCACGGCCCATGACGGTCGGTGTGATGAGAATTTCCCGACAAGGCGGCGCATAGAGCTCGGTGGGGTGGGCAATATTGTCTTTGACGCTTGTCAGCGTCCGCTGATCGGCCACGCTGAACCATCGCAGGGATTCCACCTCGTCGCCAAAGAACTCAATGCGGACGGGGTGATTTTCCGTCGGGGAGAAGACGTCAAGGATGCCACCGCGCACGGCGAACTCGCCACGGTGGGTCACCATGTCGACCCGTGCATAAGCGGCATCGGCCAGTTTCTTGATTAGGTCCGCGAAGGGGATCTCCTCGCCTGCTTTTACCCGCACGGGCACCAGCTCGCCAAGGCCCGCCACGAGCGGTTGCACCACGGCGCGGATGGGTGCCACGATCACGCGAAGCTGCGCTCCGGCGTCGAGCTCGGGATGGGCCAGGCGGCGCAGCACGGAGAGCCGGCGACCCACGGTGTCCGATCGCGGGGACAGGCGTTCGTGCGGCAGTGTTTCCCAGCTCGGGAATTCCGCCACGGCACCCTCGGGGAGGTAGGAACGCAGCGCCGCCACGGTGTCCTCGGCTTCGCGGCCTGTCGCCGTGACGGCAAGTACCACGCCGGTGTCCGCGTCATCCGCACGCCCCGCCAGCCCGTCGGCAACTTCGGCAAGGAGCACCGGGCGCATGCCAGCAGGTGCACTAAAAGCAATGTCGGCACTTCGCGTGGCCGGGTCTGCTCCCGCGTAGCTGCGGACACGGGCGAAGAGGGGATCGGCTGAGAGCGCGGTTCGCAACCCTGCAAGACTCATGGGTGGTTTCTCCTTGTTGCATGACAACTTGTTGCCCAAAGCAGGCGCATCGTGGCCGCCGCTGAAGTACGTTCCTTGCCGTGCCGGACAGCACGAAAGCCCAAAACTTCAAAGGAAGTCCCGGGACGTTATCCAGCTTACTCGTGGCGAGCGGTCAAGGTATCGTAGGAGCTGCCCCAAACACACCCCCGATCTTGGAGGAACCATGGCGCTTGCCGCCTCAACAACGCTTTCGGCCACGGCCCAGAACGTGACAGATGTCTTTACCAATGCCGATTTCATCAAGCACGTCAGCGAAACCGTGGGCGGGGAGCTGAAGTCATTCACCATCAGCGGCCCCACCACTGATGCCTTCACCACCAAGACCGTGCGCACGCTTCCCACGACGCGGATGCCGGACATCGTCAAGAAGTTCGTCGGCGCGTCCCTCACCGTTACCCAGGACGAATCCTGGAGCGCCCCAGCCGCAGATGGCGCCCGGATCAACACCATCAAGCTCTCCGTAGCCGGGGCGCCTGTAGACGTCACGGCCCGCCAGACGTTGACCGCCACGGGCGAATCCACCGTGGTGGATCTGACCGGCGAGGTCACCTCGGGCGTGCCGTTCCTAGGCGCCAAGATTGCCTCCGCCGCCGAGCCCGTCATCGGCCGGGCACTGAACCTGCAGGCAACCCTTGCCCAGGAATGGCTCACCACCCACAACTAAGCCTTAGC
>JBKKBD010000220.1:0-12260 GCA_046714315.1 Specibacter sp. | reverse complement strand
CGCGAAAGGTGACGGCCGACGTCGTTTCTTAAGTGCAAGCCCTACTTACCGTAAGCCCATTGTTATCAGGCTGCCGCCAGTTTCGGCGAGGGCGTTGGTGAGAGCGACGAGCGTATTCCCACTGACCTGCACGTCCGAGGCCATCATGGCCGGCAGGACATTGACGGTAGCCCCGTTCTTCACGGCGCCTACACCATCACCGAAGAGTTGGGCAACATAGACCGTGTTGTCCTGGCCCACTGCAATGCCAGTCGGAGCAGCCAAGTTTTCGGCAAGAAGCTGTGTTGCGCCGCTCTGCAGATGTGTACGGTATGCCTTCCCGACGCCCAGACCTTCCCCGGGAATGCCGGGCAATACCGTGTAGTAGAGCCACTGACCCTTGACCGTGACGTCTGTCGGGACAGGCTGAGCATAATAGGTCAGTCCCAACATGCAATCCGGAACAGTCATTCCCATTTCAGCGGCAAGTGCAACCACGGCTGAGTCGATCACGATGGGTTCCGCTGGGAGCGCCTTGACCAGAGTCACATGCCCGCCGTCAGTCACATGCAAGATGGTATTGGCGCCGGCATCGCCCACGTAGACGCCGCCATCGCCGGGGACAGTAGAATACGGATGCGAAAAGAGTTCGCCGGGAGACTGCAAATACGGTGCGAGGGCCAAACACTCAGTCGAGGCGTCTCGGACACCGTAGATGGTGTCGCCGTCGGCGTCGTTTGCGGCTTCGAAGTGACTCAAATCGGTGATCTGCGTTGTGACGCCAGCACTCGTGATCTTCATGAGCCGGGCCGGCAGCAGAGCGCCGCCAGGCTCCGGCCCCGCACCCTGATCATTGTTGAAGTAGTAGGTGCTCCCGTCTTTGTAGGAGACGCCGGCAATTTCCTGTCCGGGCGCACTGACCAGCACGGACTTCTCACCCGTTGCGGAAATACTGCTGAGCTGTCCGGCAAATGATTCGGCCACCAGAAAGCTGCCGTCGGGGCCAAATGCCACCTTGAGCGGGCTGATCAGACCTGAGGCGATTTCGCTGGACGGAGCAGGAGTGGTGCCTGGTTGGGCCATTGCCGGCCCGGCGGTCATGATCATGGCACAGGTGCACGCGCTAGCAAGTGCTGCAATTCTTGATCTCATAATTTTCCCTTGGTGGGAGGGCCCGGTGATGACGGGCGGGGTACTGGATGCAGGGACCGGCGAAATGCGCCAATGCCCAGTGGGCCTGCCTGTTAAGGCGAAGCGGATATTTGCCCCCAGTGACCTCAATCCGTGGTCTTACGGCCGCCACCTTCGCTGTGCCGCAAGTCCCCTCAGCTTATGACCGGCCATGAGCAGACGTCAACGGCGGGTGTGCCCTTCGCAAGGACACACCCGCCGCAGTTCGTGAAGACCCAGTTCGCGAACCTAAAGCCAATTACTCCTAGTTGCCCCACATGATGGGGTTGTCGCGGTATTCGTTGTCGCCATAGTTTTCGTAGGAGAACCCTGAGTCCTCGTAGCTGGCAGTCGTCACCGAATCCCCGGCAGGGGCAAGGAAGACGCTGCAGGATGCTTTGGTGGAGCCAACCTTGTAGGTGAAGGAATCGTCCTTTCCTTCGGTTTCAAAGCTTCCGGTCTTGCAATCGCCCATCGTGCCAAAGACAATCAGCTTCTGCGCATCTGTGCAGTCCTTGAGTTGTGCCTTCACATAGGGATCACTCATGCCAGCAGTGGGCACCGAGAGGGACGTCAGCGTCGATTCGTAAAAAACGTAGTATGGAGTCTGCCCAGCGAACTTTGAAGCATCCTTGAGTTTCGCCAGGTCGGCTTCGCTGCCGGCAACAATCTTGGTGACCTTGGTCTCGTAGCTGGCCTCCTTGTAGTCATCAGAATCCTTCTTGCCGGTGTTGCTATGCGTGTTGGCCGTCTCGCCAAATGCCAACTTTGTGCCAGGTGCTGTCAGTTTTCCACCGCCCGTGGCCCCCGCGGGTTTGGCAGCGGCCGAGGTGGCAGCGGGTCGTGAAGTGGTCTCGCCCATGCGTTCATCAGCGGCGGACGTCGTGGCAGAAGGAGCCGACTGTTCCTGCGCTGCCGGGCTGCTGTCAGCGTTTTTGGAGGTTTCGCCGCCAGGGGATAGGCAGCCCGTCAGTGCAATTGCCAGCACTGACGCAACCCCAAGGGCTGCGAAAGTGCGCTTGTTTGAGAGGCGCGATGACTGTTTCATGATGCTCCGTAAATGGTGGTCGAATGGTTACTCTTTTCAATAGCGTAACTAGTGGATCGGCTTGCGGCGATGGGCACAACTCACCATGGGCAGGGTCTGTGCGGATATACTTCAAAGCGTGCTTTCTGGACTGGTAATAGTAGACAAACCGCAGGGATGGACCAGCCACGATGTGGTGGGCCGAATGCGAAGGCTTGCAGGGACCCGAAAAGTAGGTCACGCAGGCACCTTGGACCCCATGGCTACTGGCGTGTTGGTGGTTGGCATCAATAAGGCCACCCGCCTCCTGACCTACATTGTGGGCACCTCCAAAACCTACGAGGCCACCATCCGGCTCGGTGCCACCACCATCACCGACGACGCCGAAGGTGAAGTTACGGCAACTTCTGCCACGGATGCAGTCACCGATGAAGCCATCGAGGCTGGAATCGCGAAACTCCGCGGCCCCATTTCGCAGGTGCCCAGCAGCGTCAGCGCCATTAAGGTCAACGGTGAGCGTGCCTACGCCCGGGTACGTGCCGGCGAAGACGTCAAGCTTGCTTCCCGATCGGTCACCATTCACTCCTTTGACGTACTGGCCATCCGCCATGGCGTCGAGGCTGTGGCCCCAGCAGATTCTGTTGAAGTTCCCACGGACGACGGCGTGAGCTACGTCGACATTGACGTCACCGTTCGCTGTTCCTCGGGAACCTATATCCGAGCCTTGGCCCGGGACCTGGGTTCCGATCTGGGCGTTGGCGGTCACCTGACCGCCTTGCGCCGCAGCGCTGTCGGTCCGTACACACTTGACCGCGCCCGAACCCTTGAGGAACTGGCTGAGAATCTGGTAATTCTCGACATCGCCGACGCCGCCCGCGCGCTCATGCCAGTCCGCGAGCTAACCGCCGCAGAAGCCAACGAACTTTCCTTCGGACGCCGCATTCCGGCCAGCCCCGAAGGGTCTCATACAACTGAGGAGCCCGCGGCGGCCTTCGCCCCAGACGGAACGCTGGTTGCCCTTTTGGCCGACGCTGGCAAGTATGCCAAGCCCGTCCTCGTGTTCCCGCCGGACCCCGGAGCTAAAGTCGCAGTCGTCACCGAAGGGCCCGCGCAGTGATCCTTGACGCCTGGTTCATTATTGGCGCCATCGTTGGCTTGGCCTCCACCATCGTGTGTGTCGTTGCGGCGGTGATGAAAAAGAAACCCAACGATGTCACGCTTCTCGCCTTGGCCGCCGTCGAACTTTTCATCGTGGCCTACGCCATCGGTTCGATCATCCGCCTGGCAAATGGGGAACCGATGGTGGGGGAGCCCTGGGAATTTTGGGGCTACATGTTCACCGCTGCGGCGCTGCCTGTGGGCGGTTTCTACTGGGCCATGATGGAACGCACACATTGGTCGAACTATGTCATGGGCGCCGTGGGAGTGACCGTGGTGGTCATGCTGGCCCGCATGGCTCAGATTTGGTATGGCACGGGCCTCTCCACGCAAGCCGCGCCGGCAATGGAATCACTTCAGCTAGGACTTGGATTATGAGCACTCCCAACACTGCCAATCAGGAAACACCAACGGGCCGAACATCGGGGCCCGGTCGGCTGCTGATCACGGTCTACGCAGTGTTTGCCATCTCGGCCACGGCCCGCGCGCTCCTCCAGATCGCCACTAAGTTTGATGAGGCCCCCGTGGCCTACACTCTTTCCGCGTTCGCCGCGATCGTTTATATCGTTGCAACAGTCTCGCTGGCCAAGCCCGGCGCAAAATGGGCCACGATTGCTACTGTCGCCATCTGCATCGAACTTCTCGGCGTCCTGGTGGTTGGGGCCTTGAGCCTGTTTGATCCCGCAGCATTCCAGCACGCTAGCGTCTGGAGCAAGTTCGGCCAGGGCTATGGCTACATTCCGCTTTTGCTGCCCATCATTGGCTTGATTTGGCTTTACCGCCACCGGGAAGTGAAGTGAGTGCGCTGGAAAGCGTAGCGAACTACCCGACTCTGAGCGACGGTGTCACAACCCTGCGTCGGTTCAGTGCTGGGGATGCGGAAGACTTTGCCGCCATTCACCGCGATCCGCTCAACGTCAGGTGGACAGGTTCTCTGGCCACCATGGATACCGTGCAGGCGACGGAATACATCGACGGACACATCGCGACAGGATGGGCAAATGGCACGGGCCTGCGTTTTGCCATCACTGAGCGCATCCAAGGAACCCCCGAGGTAGTGGGGACCTTGAGCCTGCAGGAGGTCTTCGCAACAGTGAAGGGCGGATCGGCGCGGGTGGGCATCAAGATGCTGCCCTCCGGGCGGGGTACGGGAGCTGCCCAGCGAGCCATGGAGCTACTGTGCGGTTACGCTTTCGGTAACCTTGGGCTGACGTACCTGCATTGGTTCTGTACGGCTGGGAATCGTGGAAGCATTTCGCTGGCGGAGCGCTGTGGATTTGTATTGGCGGCGCAGATTCCCGGATTCGGCCACCTCGACGCGGAAGTGGCCCCCGGCCTGATTTACAGCCAGACCGCCGCCCAATGGGACAGGCGGGAGGATCTTCTCGACGTGGCCCCTATGGTGCCCGTACTCCGCGGCGAGGGCGTGGTGCTGCGAGCCTTGACCATGGCTGATGCCCCGGAGCTGGTTGAAAATTGCCGCAGTCTGGAAGCCATCAGGTGGACCACCGTACCGTTAGGCTACTCCGCGGACCACGCCGAATACTTCATCAAGACCATCACTGTGGATGGCTGGACGACGGGGGAGACGCTGACCTTCGCCGTGGCTGGCGCCGAAACGGACGAGTTCCTTGGCACGGTTGACCTCCAGTGCAAGAATCCTGGCACTGCCACCGTTGGTATCAATATTGGCCCGCACGACCGGGGTACCGGTGCCGCAGAGGAAGCCGTTCGGCTGCTCCTTGACTATGCCTTTAACCATCTGAACCTCAGCTACGTGCACTGGAGCGCCATGGTTGCCAACTGGGCCAGCCGGAAACTTGCTTGGAAGCTGGGATTTCGTTTTGAAGGCCTCCTCCGCGGTGCATATAACGATCGCGGAACTCCTGCCGACCTGTGGCAATTCTCGCTGGCCGATGGTGAACCACGAACACCACAGGAACCATGGGACGGACCCGTTCCCCCTAGCAGGTAATCTTGGAAGGGTCTTGACCCATCCGCGACAAATCCGGGCGCAACCATCACGCGCCGAGCAACTAATTGAACGAGGAACAGTAGTGCAGATTTGGAACTCTATGGAGGAAGTTCCCGAGAGCTTTGGCCCTTGCGTGGTCACTCTGGGAAACTTTGACGGGCTGCACCGCGGGCACCAGGAAGTCTTGGGGCAGGTCCGTGCCGAAGCAGCGCGGCGCGGAGCACTCTCGGTTGCTCTGACCTTCGATCCACACCCGGCCCAGGTCCACAGGCCAGAAACCGCACCGGAACAGATCATGGGCCACGCTGACAAGCTGGCAGCCATGGCGGAGCTCGGGCTGGATGCGGTTCTGGTTCTGCCCTACACCCTCGAATTTGCCCAGCAAACACCCGAGGAATTTGTTCGGAACGTCTTTGTGGATGGTCTTGGGGCATGTGCCGTCGTGGTTGGCCACGATGTTCGCTTCGGCAAGGGAAACACCGGCGACCTCTCAACCATGGTGAGCCTGGGGGTTGACCTAGGATTCGACGTCGTGGTTGTCAACGATGAGGGCCATGACCGCCGATGGTCCTCAACCTGGGTGCGCGAGGCCCTGCGTAACGGCGATGTTGACACAGCAGCTCAAGTATTGGGGCGCGCCCACACCATGAGCGGAGAGGTGGTCCACGGCGCCGCCCGCGGGCGTGAACTGGGATTTCCCACCGCTAACCTTTCTCCCGATGCCTGTGGCATCATTCCATCCGACGGCGTGTATGCCGGCTGGCTGACGGACTCCAACGGGCACCGTTGGCCGGCCGCCATCTCAGTAGGATCCAATCCCACTTTCGTTGGGGTCAGCCGGCAGGTTGAGGCCTATGTGATCAACAGGCCCGAGGAGTCAGTGGAGGACTTCGACCTGTACGGGCAACACGTCGTGGTCGAATTTGTACAGCGGTTGCGCGGCATGGTCGCCTACACCGGCCCGGAAGCGCTTATTGAGCAGATGCATCAAGATGTAGTGGACACCCGTGTAATTCTTGGCTAAGTGATGGACCACACTGAGTTCAAGCTCACCCGCTTCGACAGAACCAGACTTTCTGCACTAAACTGAAAGGTGGAATCTGGCTGCAGTCCGTGGTGGCTGGATTCAACTGTGTTTGGCCAAGAAATTGATCCAACGCGCAGATCAACATGTTCACGGCACATTCATAGGAGTTACTTGTGGCACTTGAAGCCGCTGTAAAGCAAGAAATCATGCAGGCTTTCGCAACCAGCGAAGGCGACACCGGTTCGCCCGAGGTTCAGGTAGCGATGCTCTCACGACGCATCTCTGACCTGACCGAGCACCTGAAGATGCACAAGCATGACCACCACACCCGCCGCGGCCTCATGGGCCTGGTTGGTCGCCGTCGTCGCCTGCTTGGCTACCTGAAGGACACCGACATCGCCCGCTACCGTACGCTCATCGAGCGTCTCGGCCTGCGCCGCTAGTTATGTGACCAAAGGCGGCCTTCCTCTTACCAGCGACTTCGTGTCATTTGGTGTTGGAAGGCCGCCTTTCACAGTGTAGAAACCTATATTGTGAAGAGTGTGCCGCCTGCTCCGGTGGGCGGCACACCAGCACTGCCAATCCCTGCATCGCAAGGACGAACCCGTCGCATTCACGCATTCGTGGTCCTCGGTAGTGGCCTCCGGGAAGAAGCTTCTAACGCTTCTCGCCCGTGGGCCTCGATCGAAGACCGGATGTTGTACAGAGAGCCACAGCACGATCCGGTGGTGATCCTGGGAAGAATGTACGGTGCCGATCCTTGGCAGGGGTTCAAAGACGAACATCTACCGAGAAATGGAGGTGACTCTCATATGGAGGGTCCCGAGATTCAGTATTCAGAGGCTGTCATTGACAACGGCCGCTACGGCAAGCGCGTTGTCCGCTTCGAGACCGGACGCCTTGCCCAGCAAGCCGCCGGCGCAGCCATGGTTTACATTGACGAAGACACCGTTCTGTTGTCGGCCACCTCGGCCGGCAAGCAGCCGCGTGAAGGCTTCGACTTCTTCCCCCTGACCGTTGATGTGGAAGAGCGCATGTATGCCGCTGGCCGCATCCCGGGCAGCTTCTTCCGCCGCGAAGGCCGTCCGTCAACGGAAGCCATCCTGGCCTGCCGCCTGATGGACCGTCCGTTGCGTCCGGCATTCGTCAAGGGCTTGCGCAACGAAGTTCAGATCGTTGTTACGGTTCTGGCCATCAACCCCGACGTGCTCTACGACGTGGTCGCCATCAACGCGTCCTCCATGTCAACGCAGCTCTCCGGTTTGCCGTTCTCCGGCCCCATCGGTGGCGTTCGCGTTGCCTTGATCGACGACGGACAGGGCCCCCAGTGGGTTGCTTTCCCGAAGCACTCCGAGCTGGAAAACGCCGTGTTCAACATGGTTGTTGCCGGCAAGGTTGCCGGTGACGACGTTGCCATCATGATGGTTGAAGCCGAAGCTACCGACAACTCCTGGAAGCTCATCAAGGAACAGGGCCACCAGGCCCCCACCGAAGAGATCGTTTCAGAGGGTCTGGAAGCGGCAAAGCCGTTCATCAAGGCTCTGTGCGACGCCCAGGCCGACCTGGCTGCTCGCGCCGCCAAGCCCACCGTGACGTTCCCGATCTTCCTTGACTACGAGGATGACGCTTACGCCGCCGTCGAGCAGGCATCAGCTACCAAGCTGGCAGCCGTGTTCACCATCGCCGACAAGCAGGAGCGCGACAACGCCTCCGACGCCTTGAAGGATGAGACCATTGCAGCCTTGGCAGGCGACTTCGCGGGCCGCGAAAAGGAGCTCTCAGCTGCTTTCCGTTCCGTGACCAAGCACGTCATCCGCCAGCGCATCCTCACCGAGCAGATCCGCATCGACGGTCGTGGCCTGACGGATATCCGCCAGCTCACAGCCGAGGTTGAGGTTCTGCCTCGCGTACACGGTTCGGCTATCTTCGAACGCGGCGAGACCCAGATCCTGGGTGTCACCACGTTGAACATGCTGAAGATGGAACAGCAGATTGACTCGTTGAGCCCGGTAACGCGCAAGCGCTACATGCACAACTACAACTTCCCGCCGTACTCCACCGGTGAAACCGGCCGCGTGGGCTCGCCCAAGCGCCGCGAAATCGGTCACGGCGCCTTGGCCGAACGCGCCATTGTGCCCGTTCTGCCGTCGCGTGAGGAATTCCCTTACGCCATCCGCCAGGTCTCCGAGGCACTGAGCTCCAACGGCTCAACGTCCATGGGTTCAGTTTGTGCATCGACCCTGTCGCTGCTCAACGCCGGTGTCCCGTTGAAGGCTCCCGTTGCCGGTATCGCCATGGGCTTGGTCTCCGACCAGGTTGACGGTCAGACCCGCTACGCTGCCCTGACCGATATCCTTGGCGCCGAAGATGCTTTCGGTGACATGGACTTCAAGGTTGCCGGTACCGCCGAGTTCGTTACGGCGATCCAGCTTGACACCAAGCTCGACGGCATCCCGGCCTCCGTATTGGCTGCTGCATTGAAGCAGGCTCGCGAAGCTCGTCTGCACATCCTCAGCGTTCTGACCAGCGCCATTGACGTACCGGACGAGCTCTCCGAGTTCGCGCCTCGCGTCATCGCGGTCAAGATCCCCGTGGATAAGATCGGCGAGGTCATTGGGCCGAAGGGCAAGATGATCAACCAGATCCAGGAAGACACCGGAGCTGACATCTCTATTGAAGATGATGGCACGGTCTACATCGGTGCAACGAACGGTCCGTCAGCTGACGCCGCTCGTTCAGCGATCAACGCAATCGCTAACCCCCAGATTCCTGAAATTGGCGAGCGTTACCTGGGCACAGTTGTCAAGACCACTACGTTCGGTGCGTTCATTTCGCTCACACCGGGCAAGGATGGTCTGTTGCACATCTCCGAGCTCCGCAAGCTGGCCAATGGCAAGCGCGTGGACAACGTTGATGACGTAGTTTCCGTTGGCCAGAAGATTCAGGTGGAAATCACCAAGATCGATGACCGCGGCAAGCTCTCCCTCTCACCGGTTGTTGCCGATGAAGAGAACGCCACCGAAGAAGTAGCTGCCGAAAGCGCTGCTGAATAATTCATGGCGATTACCCTTTTGCCGCTGCTAAGTGCAGCTGATGGCATGAACGGCAGCGACTCCACACTTATCTCGGGCCAGAGCGGCGGTGCCATTGTGCGCCGCTCGGTCCTGCCCGGGGGAGTGCGAGTCCTCACTGAGTCCATGCCCGGTCAGCGCAGTGCGACAATCGGGTTTTGGGTTGGTGTTGGCTCTCGGGATGAATCCGAGGGCCAACACGGCTCAACCCATTTCCTTGAGCACTTGTTGTTCAAGGGAACAAAGCGCCGCACGGCTTTGGAAATTGCATCCGCCTTTGACGAGGTGGGCGGCGAATCCAATGCTGCCACGGCCAAGGAAAGCACCTGCTACTACGCACGCGTGCTGGATACCGACCTGCCCATGGCCATCGACGTCATTGCCGATATGGTCACCTCCGCCGTGATTGACCCGGCCGAGCTGGAGCAGGAACGCGATGTCATTCTCGAGGAAATCGCCATGGATGGCGATGACCCCACAGACGTGGCTCACGAACAATTTGTTGCAGCTGTGTTGGGCGACCATGCCCTTGGGCGCCCCATTGGCGGCACGCCCGAAGCCATCAAGGCCGTGCCCCGGGCATCGGTCTGGGACCACTACCAGCTGCATTACCGACCCGACACCCTGGTGATTACCGCCGCGGGTGGCCTGGACCATGACGAAGTTTGTGCACAGGTGCTTCAGGCGCTGCGCACGGCTGGATGGTCACTTGACGAAGGAATTGCTCCGGCACCGCGCCGCTCGAGTGATCCTGTTGAGGTTTCCGGCACTGCCGGATTGCACGTGGTCAACCGTCAGGTTGAACAGGCCAACATCATCATGGGTTGCCCATCGCTGCGAGCCACGGATTCACGCCGTTACGTCATGAGCGTGCTGAATTCCGTTCTAGGTGGTGGCATGTCCTCGCGCCTCTTCCAGGAGATCCGCGAAAAGCGCGGACTGGTCTACTCCACGTATTCCTTTGCCTCCTCCTACGCCGACACCGGCTACTTCGGCATGTACGCAGGCTGCGCACCGGCCAAGGTTGGCCAGGTCATCTCTCTGCTCACCGCCGAACTGGAAAAGTTGGCGGAGCATGGCGTGAGTGATGCCGAGTTGTCCAAGGCGCTGGGCCAGCTCGCTGGCGGCATCGTTCTGGCCCTCGAGGACAGCGGTTCCCGCATGTCCCGACTGGGCCGGGCCGAACTTGTCACAGGCGAGTTCCTTGACATTGATGAGTCACTGGATCGCATCCGCAAGGTCACCGCTGCCGAGGTCCAGGATCTCGCCCGTGAATTGGCCGGTTCGCCGCGCACCATAACTGTGGTGGGTCCGTTCAAGGAAACTGAGACCTTCGGTCTGACCCTCTAACGCCGTTCCAACTGACCCTCTAACGCCGTTCCAACTGACCCGCAGTAGTGGTCGATAAATCGTGAATTTCCACTATTTTTCAACCACTACTGCGGGTCAGTTTGTCTTAAGGGGGTCAAACGGGGTTGCTGACCTGTTCCACGATCCGGGTCTTGGGTCCGCCCGCCAGTGCCGGGGACACCGCCGAGATCGACCACACCTGGCTCTTCAGCCGATCCAAGAATTGTTCCGCCCCTGTGACAGTTGCGAAATCCAGATCGAGAACCACATAGTGGTCATCGTCAACGGGCCGGTAGACACGTTCGGCCACCACGCCCGAGGCTGACCGACCCAACGGATCGTTCCCGTAAGCTCCCATCCACATTCCAAAGTCCTTGATGGGGTGCTCAATCTGCAAGGTAAACATGGCCCTCTTCCTTCCGTTTGAACTGATGACTTGACTGTAGATGTCACCGCGGCCGCGCAACATCCCATAAATCTGGGGCCGACGCCCCGGAGAGACCGAGGTGTGCGCGCATACTTGAGGCATGACCAGCCATTGGGCCCTTGGCCGTTGTCGGGACAGGATTGCGGCACTGGGCGGCGCCCCTATGGACAGTCACAGCTACCGTGCCTGCGTGCTGGCCGAGCTGGGCGCCGTCGTGGGTCATGACGCGTGGGTGTGGCCGCTGGCGGACCCGGTGACAACAGTTGGTATTGCGCCGATGGCTCGGGGTCCCTTTGCTGCAGAGCTGCCCGAACTGATTGCCCTGAGGTACCGGACTCCGGTGAACAGGTGGACAGCGTTGCCCCTGCATCCTTCCCGGGCCAGATCATTGCAAGGAGCCACAGGACATGAACCAGGCCGAAGCGCTCTGTGGCCGCTTTTGTCGCGTCATGGCGTAGTTGATGTGTTGTCGGTGGCCTTTGCCGACAGGTGGGGCCTGTGGGGGTGGCTTGAACTGTGGCGTGGGCCGGGTGGTTCCGAATTTTCCGACGCTGAAGCCGACTGTCTGGAGTCCGTGGCTGACGTGATCGCCACCGGCCTCAGGGAAGCCTCGGCCCGCGAATTCGCCTCCGGTGGCGCTTCGGATTCCATCGCGGGGCACCGTCAGGCCGTCTTGGTTCTTGCCGATGACCTGTCCACCGTGAGCCAGACTGAATCGGCGGCCCCGTGGCTCAATCTCCTCCAACGGGCGCCCAGACCAAACGAAGGTGTTCCTGCGGAAGTCTTGAATGTAGCTGCACAGCTACTGGCCGTAGAGTGTGGCACCGACGCCCATCCTGCCCGCTCGCGACTCCACGTCGGTGAGGGTGTCTGGGCCAGTTTGTCGGCGACCAGGATGATGAGCTCCGTGCCGGGAGCTGCAGCGCCCATCGCCGTGACCATCCAGGATTGCCTCCCAGCGGAACGGATCGAGGTATTTGAACGCTGCTTCGCCCTCAGCCCCAGGGAATGCGAGCTGCTGGAACAGGCCGCGAATGGCCACGACACGGCGGCATTGGCCCGCAGGCTGGGGATCA
>JBKKBD010000219.1:0-4712 GCA_046714315.1 Specibacter sp. | reverse complement strand
CACAGATGATCAAGGAGATGATCATGATGAGCCCAACATCGGCTCCCAAAACACCGGCGCCGGCAACAATGCCGGGGTGGGGTGGGACGGCCACATGGATGGCGAGCATGATGCCGGCCATGGGCAGACCAAACTTGATCGGGTGAACTTTGGCAATCTTGGCGAACGCATAGACGATCGGCACAAGAACGATCACGCCTACTTCAAAGAAGACAGGGATGGCAACAAGGAAACCCACCATGGTCAGGGCGACAGCTACCCGCTTGGGCCCAAGCTTGGCTGTGAAGTGATCGGCTAGCGATTGCACGCCGCCGGAGACTTCGATCATGCGTCCAAGGATGGCGCCCAGGGCAATCAGCAGCGCCACCTTGCCCATGGTCCCGCCCACTCCAGTGGAGACAACGGTGAAAATGCTGCCCAGGGGAATGCGGGCTGCTACGGCCACCAGAATACTGACTGTCAGCAAGGCTACGAAGGCGTGGATCTTGAAGCGGATGATCATGACCAGCAGCAGGGCCACGCCAGCGGCGGCGATGGTCAGCAAGAGCGGCGTGCCAAGCTCAACGTCAGGCTTGATGACTGGCGTGTCGGCTGCAGCCAGCATCAGAGGGGTGATGAGGGTGTTCATGGTTCAGATGTCTCCTTTGACAAAAGTAGTGGGTGCAGTCCGCTTAGCTGGCGTGGCGCTGAGTAGGGGCAACAACCTTGATGACGGCGGAGTCGTCCTCGGCGGCCAGGCCTTGGGCCTGACCCAGCAGGAACAGCTGCTCGGCGGCTGCGGCGACGGGGGCTGCCAGACCGGCCGCGCGGGCTGCCTTGCCAACAATTCCCATGTCCTTGACGAAGATGTCCAGACGGCTAAGGACCTCGGCACCGTCTTCGGTGTACGCCTCGAGGATGCGGGGGCCACGGTTGGAGAGCATGAATGACCCGGCGGCACCGGCTTCGAGAGCGGCCAAGGTCTTCGCCTGGTCAAGACCCAAGGCATCGGCCAAGGCCAGAGCCTCGGCTGCGGCGGCAATGTGGACACCGCACAGGAGCTGATTGACGGTCTTAAGTGCCTGGCCGTCGCCGGGCTTGTCACCAACTATCGAGAGGGTGGAGGCCAGCAGCTCGAGGACCGGGGCAGCCTGGCGCTGGGCTTCGGGGGAGGCGCCAACGACGATCAGCAAGTCACCCTGGCCGGCGCGGACGGGGCCGCCGGACAAGGGCGCATCCACGAGTTCCACGCCGAAGTCTGCCAGCCGCGCCACCGTGTTAGGAATGGCCTCGGTGCCCACCGTGCTGGTGAGGATGACAACCGAGCCCTTGGCCAGCACGGCGGCTACGCCGTTCGCGCCGAAAAGTACCTCGTTGAGCTGTTCCCCGTTGCGGACAGCCAGCAGGAGGGCATCGGCTCCGCGGGCTGCGGCCTGCGCTGAATCGAAGGTATTAATGCCGGCCTCTTGGGCCAGTTTCAGGCGCGGCTCAGCGATGTCAAAGCCATTGACGGTGAGTTCTGACGCCAGCCGGGTGGCCATGGGCAGTCCCATGGCGCCTAGGCCCAGGACGGCGACGGTGTAGTTGGTGTTCATTGTGTTCTCCTTGAAAATTATTGTTTAGAACGTGTCGCTGAGCTTGCGAGTGACGTCGGCCAGAGACTGATCGTCACCGACATTGCCGGCGAAGACAATGTAGGGGATGCCTGCGGCCGGGCCGTCAACGGGTTCCCACAGCGAAACGATGCCCGGAAGCATGGGGCCGCGGACAATGGCGTGGCGAATTTCCAGTCCGTGTGCGGCCACGTCCGAGGAAGTGATACCGCCCTTGGCAATAACGAAGCGCGGGGGAGTGGCCTTGAGTGTCTGGTTGACCACGTCGACAACGGCGGCCGAGACTGTGCGGGCAATCTTCAGGCTCGCGGCGGCGTCGTCGGATTTGATGAGCAGGCGGCTCGTGTGGACGATGACGTCGCCGGTTGCCAACGCGGCCACAATGTCGGCGACGACGGCGGACACGTGAGCGCCGCCGTCGTCCGCCAGGAGCTGTTCCACATCGATCTCGACAATGCGGGCCGAGCTGTGGGCGTCGGTGAGTGCCTTGAGCTGGCGGGTGGTGACGCCAACGTGGGAACCGACGACGATCAAGCCTCCGCGGGCGGAACCAGCCGGAACGGTGCGGCCAGCGTGGAAGATTTCAGTGGCGACCAGCGGCTCATGGATTTCCTGGCCAATGCGGGCGCGCACAAATGGGGGCCCAACTCGGTAGATGAAGGACTTTCCGCGGCGTTCGGATTCTTCCAAACCCAATGCCAGAATGCGCAGATCGTTTTCCGTGACGGCGTCGACCACGATCGGGGTGGATTCAGTGGCAGCGTCGAGGGCATCGGCGATGGCGGCTGCTCCGGCCTCGGGGGTGCCGCGGCGAATGAGGTGTAGGTCAACCGTGATGACGCGGGAGGCGGGAATGCGGCCGCCGGACTTTTCTTCGACGTAGTCGGCGAGGGAGGAGCGAGTGAAGCCGAAGCTGGCGTCCTTGGCGAATTCCGTTTCGGCAACGGGGATGAGAACACCCTGGCCACCGCGGGTGTAGTGAACTCCGCCGATCGTGATGCGGCCGGCGTCGGGGAAGGCTGGAACGATGACGACGCCGTCGGAAGTGCCGGCGTTCTCCGAGGCCAAGGTGGCCGCGATTGTGTCCGGTTCGAGAGGGAAGTGCCCGCGGAGGGTTGAATCGCTGCGGCTCACAAAGCCCACGGAAATGCCCGCGGCTCGGGCGGAAGCCAAGGCGTTGACCACAATCTCGCGGTTTCGTTCCTGAGCTTCGGTGGGATCCAGGCTGCGGGTATTGGTGAGGACATACACGGCCTTGGCGAGGGCGCCGTCGATCTGGTGGGCGAACACCCAGTCGAAGTCGGCAACTTCCCAGCGTGTGAGCACGGGCAGCCCGGACACTGACTGAGTTCCCGTGGGGTCGTCGTCGAGCACAATGAGCACCCGGTTCGACGCGGCAACCGTGCTCGCCACCATGCTGGCCGGTACATGGACCTCGGCGGGGAAGCTGGCCAACAGCTCGGATTCAACAATCATTACTTCACACCTCTTTGTGGAGAACTCTTTTGTAAGATGTCTGACATCTAACATTTGAATGTTATTGTGGCACAAGACACGCGCACTGTGCAAGTGAGTAACTGGGACCCCGCAGGGAAGGCCCTAAACTGATGATCCAAGGATGTGACGAAAGGGAACCATGGCACGCAAGTCATTGACCGACATGGTGGCTGATGATCTGCTGGACCGAATCGTCGCGGGAGAGTTCACGCCCGACTCGCTTGTCCCCGGTGAATTGGAACTAAGTTCCCAGCATGAGGTGAGCCGGATGACTGTCCGGGAAGCCATGAAAACCCTTGTAGCCCAGCGCATTCTCCGGGTTGAGCGGGGGCGGGGAACATTCGTCAACCCGCTTGCCAACTGGGGCTCACTCAACGCAGTCCTTCGGGCGGTTTCCGAGGGCGAGGACGACGCTGCCGTGGCCGTCCAGTTGATCGAGTTGCGGCGGATGCTGGAAACAGGCGCCTGTGAGCTGGCTGCCACGCGCATTTCCGACGACGACCTCGAACGCATGGCGGATCAGGTCAACCGGATGAGGGCTGCTCACGAGGCGGCCGACGTACCTGCGTTCGTTGAATCGGACCTGGCCTTTCACGACATCATCCTGCAGGCATCGGGCAACATCTTTGTCGCGGTGCTCTTTGAGCCCTTGCATCGCATTCTGGAAAATCGCCGCGCCGAAACGTCCCGCGTGCCCCAAATTCAGGCCAACGCCATTGTCATGCACGAAGCAATCCTGAAGGCGCTTACCGTGCGCCAGCCCGAGATGGCCAGGATTGCGATGGACAACCACATGACTCAGACCTTGGACGATCTGAAGAGTTACGTCCTCCGCGCCCCATAGAGGGTTCTTTTCAGCAAGTACGACGGCGCCCAGCTCACCTGATGCGGGTGGGGGCGGTTTCGTTATTCCGCCGGGCCCGGCACAAAGAACGATGTTGCAGAGAGCCGTGTCCCATCCAGCAACACCATCCACTCATAGGTAGTCCCCGTAGGCAGGGGCAAGCCGCCAGGAAAGTTCAACACAACGTTGGAACATCCCGGGAAGCCCATGGGAGGCTGCTGCATGTCAGGCGTTGCCGAGTGCCGGAAATCCACTGACTGGCTGAAACGCATCACGTTGGGCCCATCCGTGCCGGCCACACTGACAGGCTGCCCGTCCGAATCCACGAGCACCACCTCAACGGCCGCCTGTGTCTCATCAAAGGCGGGAATGCTGACGGTGACGCTCACAAATATTGAGAATGGTGCGGTCTGGCCGCTGTCAGAGTCCGATCCCAGGAACTGGATGCCGCCGCCAATCACATTGACCTTCCCGGCCGCATCGATGTTGACGAAGTCCGCGATCAAAATGGTGGCGCTTGCACTCGAAAGATCGGTCATGCGGAAGTCTCCGTAGCTGTCGGGCGGCTGGTTCCTTAACCATAGGCCGTCTCAGTGCTCGGCCATGGCCTGTTGGCTGGTGATCGGCCGTTGGTCGAGTTTGTCGCCGATGGTCGAGCTCGTCGAGACCCAGATTTCAACTAGCTCAAAGGGCGAGACCTAGGGTGGGGTCTGCGAGTGCCCGTTGGATGGTTTCGAGGATGAGGTTTTCTTCTTCTTCGGCGTTGGTGGGGAAGTAGC
>JBKKBD010000218.1:0-4235 GCA_046714315.1 Specibacter sp. | reverse complement strand
CCCGGATACCCTCGGGCGACATTGCCATTAGCTCCTGGTAGTTCTTGGCTGACTTGAGAGCGTTCGCCTTCCAGTCAGCCTTGACGTTGTCGACGGCATACTGCGCGGCCTCAGCTAGAACTTGTCACCCGCAGCGCTTGATAGTTGAGCCAATAGACCAGCCTTGCTCATCGGCATGATCTTGTTGTAGTTCTCGGCACTCTTCAACGCTGACTTGTATTCACTCGGAACGTCAGCTTCCTTCTTTTCCTCAGCGGCCGGGGCGGCGGCTTTGGTTTCGGCGCTGGCAGCTTTGCCAGCATCGACGGCTTCTGTAGCGGCTGAGCAGCCGGTGAGCGCGAGTGCCGCAGCGAGCGCCAGAGCTGTGATGATCTTCTTCATTTGTTCCCCATAAAGTGGTGCCAGTGTGTGAAATTGCAGTCTATAGGCAGGGTGAGACATTCGAAGCTTTACTACGCTTCGATGGTCGGGAATCAGGTTACTTGGGCTGTCATTCCTATGGGTGCACACTCAGTCCAGATGGTGCAGGATTGCGCGCAGTGAGTACACCAATGAGTACACTTGGCCCATTTGGAATCGAAGTGTTTAACCAAAAAACCCCGCCGTGGCGGGGTTTTAGTGGAGCCTCCAAACAGAATCGAACTGTTGACCTTTTCATTACGAGTGAAACGCTCTACCAACTGAGCTATGGAGGCCTGTGTTCCGCTACAACCCGAACCGGGTTGCTGTGCTGAACACAAGTAACAACTCTAATATGCGCGGGCCTGATGTACAAAATCGGCAGGCCCGCGCGCGCCCTTAACTTAGCAACTGGTCCCGGCCGCGGGGACTTTTCCATCAACGAAGTAGTCGTCAACCGTGGACATCAGGCAATCGTTGGCGCGGCCGTAAGCCGTATGGCCCTCGCCCTCCCATGTGACCAGTACGCCGGAATCTAGCTGCTCGGCCAGCGCCTGCGCCCAGGAGTACGGCGTTGCCGGGTCGCCTGTGGTGCCAATGACCAGGATGGGGCCAGCACCTGCTGCTGCGATCGGGGCGGGATCGCCAGTGGCGGGGTAGGGCCAGTATTTGCAGGTCAATCCCGAGTACGACAACAGCGAGCCAAAGGTCGGAGCGGCCTTCTTCAACAGTTCCGCCTGTTCGCGCATATGCGCGGTGTCCGTGTTCATCGGGTAGTCAAGGCAGTTGATCGCGGTAAAGGCCGCGGACGTGTTGGAGTTGTAGACACCGCTTGAATCGCGGTCGGCCGAGAAGTCAGCCAGCATGAGCATGCCGGAAGCGTCTCCGGCGAAGGCCTGCGTCAACGCCCCTTTCAGCGGCTCCCACAAATCGGTGGAGTACATGCCGAAGGCCAACGCACCGGTGAACTCGGTGCCTGTTACAACCCGAC
Organism: Specibacter sp.; assembly: GCA_046714315.1. Lineage (GTDB taxonomy): Bacteria > Actinomycetota > Actinomycetes > Actinomycetales > Micrococcaceae > Specibacter. The sequence continues at coordinate 2,845 of JBKKBD010000218.1, read as the reverse complement.
CTTCCGGTGTTTGCTGCGGAGTTGCCCTGTACACGGCGTTGAGCTGCTGAATCTGTGACATGGCCTCATCCACGGTTCCGGACACGGGGCAGTCGGTGCCCGCGAGGCAGTCGGCGGCCCAGGCGCGCAACGCGTTCTCAAAACCGACGGCCTGGCCCATGGACACCTCGTCAATGTCCAAGGCGGGGTCCATAGCGCCGTCCAGGGAGAACTTGCCCACGCGCTCCGGGAAAAGGCCGGCGTAGGTGGCTCCCAGTTTGGTGCCATAGGAAAAGCCCATGTAATTCAACTTCTTGTCGCCAACGATGGCCCGCAGAATATCCAAGTCCTTAGCCGAGCTGACGGTGTCGATGTGGGGCAATGCGGCCCCGGAATTTTTCTGGCACAGTTCCGACTGCTTTTTCGTCTCGGCTTCTGCGGCGGCAAACCCGGCGTCGGTGGAGAGATCGAAGTTCTGCTGCCGTGCGGCGTCCATCTGGGCGGCGTCCAAACACTTCACCCCGGCCGAACGCTGCACTCCTCGCGGATCAAATCCCACCACGTCGTAGGCGCCTCGAAGCTTGTCCGAGAAATAAGAGGTGGCCCCGTCCTTGACCATATCCACGCCGGAACCGCCGGGACCGCCCGGGTTGATCAGCATGGCGCCCAGCCGTTTTCCGCTTGCGGGCAGCCGAATCGCGGAGAGCTTGATGGAATCATCGCCGGGCTTGTCATAATCCAAGGGAACTTTCACCTCGGCGCATTGAAACCCGCCGCTGCATGAGGTCCACGTGACCGCCTGCGTGTAGAAATCTTGCAGCTCCGCGGGAACGTCGCCCACAATCTCGGCCGACGCCGCGGTCTCCGTGCTCTTCTCCGGCGCCAGCACGGAGCAGGAGCTCAGCAAGAGCGCCCCGATGCTGGCCGCAGCCGCGAGAATCAGGCGGTGGCGCCGTCGAACATTACCAACAGGCATATGGGAGTCCTTCACGGGTTAGAGCAGACTGACTGCCATGGCTTCAAGAGCCAGCAGCGGGGCAACATTGGTGGTGGTAAGTCGGCGACGGGCGGCATTGACGGCGTCCATGCGCTCAAGGGTGGCTTCCGGGCGGGCTCGGGCGGCAAACTCCACCAGAGCCGTGCGAAGGGGTTCATTGACCAGCTCAAGCGATGCCTGTCCGACGCCGGAGCCTCCCCGGGTGTCCAGCTGCAGTACCAGCACATCCCGGTAGAAGGACAACAGGTCCGTCAGGGCCCGGTCCAAGTGGTCCGTCACCGAACGCTTGGCGCGGCGCTTTTGGTCTTCTTCCAGGGCGCGGACCTGGCTGCGTAGGGAAGGCGGCAGCGTCCCGGTCTCGGGTGCGCCAAGGTTTCGCAGCAGCGTTGCTTTTTCAACGGCGTCGCGCTCTTCATTGGAGGAAGCAGCCTCTGCCTGGGCCAGCTCCAACAAGGAAGCAGCTGCCATAACGGCGGTGGTGACGTCGCGAAGGTTCAGCGGAAGCCGGACGGTGGCGTCACGGCGTTCCCGTGCTCCGGAATCGGTGGCCAGGCGGCGGGCAATACCAATGTGACTCTGCGCTGCCCGGGCGGCCGTCAGTGCTAACTCCGGGTCAATGCCGTCACGGCGGACCAGGAGCGCGGCGACATCGGCCACGGGAGGCAGCCGCAGCGTCAGGGTGCGGCAGCGCGAACGGATCGTGACCAGGACATCGGCAGGGCTGGGTGCGCACAGAATCCAGATGGTGCGTGGCGGCGGCTCTTCGATCGCCTTCAGGAGCACGTTCGTGGTGCGCTCGGCCATACGGTCGGCATCGCCCACGATCATGACGCGCCAACGGGCCGAGGAGGGGCTGTCGTGCGCCTTCCGCACCAGGGCTCGGGATTCCTCGATGGAGATGGTGGTTTTCTCTGTGGCCACAAAGGTCACGTCAGCATTGGTGCCGCTCATGGTGGTGTGGCAGGCCTTGCACGCACCGCAGCCACGTGCGGCCAGTTCTGGCTGTTCACACACAAGGGCGGCGGCAAACGCCAACGCCGCATTGGAACGTCCCGAACCGGGCGGACCGGTCAAAAGCCATGCGTGCGTGGGGGAGCCGGACTGTGCGGCACGGCGCAGCTGCGCCACCACAGATTCCTGTCCCTGAAGATCAACCCAGACGCTCATGCTGTCCCAAGGAGTGTGGTGACACGGTCTTGGATGGTCTGCGCCAGCTCGCTAACGGCGCCATTGGCGGGGAGAACCAGGTAGCGCTGAGGGTTGGCGGCGGCCAAGTCCAGGAACGCCGCACGAATGGTGGCGTGGAAGTCATCGGGTTCGGACTCCATCCGGTCCTCGGCCGCATCGCCGGCCGTGCGCCGTTCGCGGCCCTCGGCCGGGGAGACGTCCAACAAAACGGTGAGATCTGGCCACAGTCCGCTTGTAGCCCAGTCGTTGAGCTTTACGATTGCCTCCGTGCCCAGCCCGCGGCCCGCACCCTGGTAGGCAATCGAGGAATCCGCGTACCGGTCGCTAATGACAATCTCGCCGCGCGCAACGGCGGGTGAGATGACCTGTGTGGCGTGGGCAGCCCGGGCAGCGGCGAAGATCAAGGCCTCGGTCTTGGCATCAATCTCGCCCTGGCCATGCTCGAGCACCAGCGAGCGTAGCTTTTCTCCTATTGGAGTCCCACCCGGTTCACGGGTGCGCAAAACTGTTCGTCCGGCGTCGGACATGGCCTGGGTCAGCAAAGCGGCCTGGGTTGATTTTCCCGCACCGTCGCCACCTTCAAAAGCAATGAAGAGGCCCGGCTGAGCGGCAGTAGAAAGAGTCACTCCACCACCCTACCGGCCTAAGCTGGATGGATCCTTGGCCGCGCCGGGCCCCGCG
>JBKKBD010000217.1:0-3609 GCA_046714315.1 Specibacter sp. | reverse complement strand
GCGAGCTTTCCACTATCTGCCGAGACGGCAAAAGTTTCGGCGTTACTATTGCTTTGTCCGGACAATTTCCAGGTCGTGGGCCGTTTCGGAATTATGTACAACTACCGTCAGCTCAATTTCTTTATGGAATGCGTCAAGTCCTTTTGCAGCCCACCGAATACGACCTGGCGAACTCTCATGCCCTGGACGTAGTTACTCCCGACTCTGCCCAGTGGAATGAACGACTCGTTGTCGCCTAGTGGGGGTCCTAGATGTGTCACGAGTGCCACATGCGGCAACGGATCAATCTGCCCTCTTAGCACCGACTAGCCAGCACCAAAATCGCATTCCAAGAAGTACGGATCCGCCAGCCTGCGACTCTCACCTGCTGACAAGTCGCGTCAGTTCAAAGAGATGACGCCCCCGCCTGACGCCGGTCATCGCAGCCACCGAGTCATCTGAGTCCACGATTTGAAATCGCCGCCCGCCGGGGAGGAACCCAGCTACCGCTTATTCTGCCAAAACGCCTCGGTGCGCTCCCCCTTTTCCATCGGGCGTTCGAAGTGGACCCAGATGGCGAGGTGGGTCACCATCACGGCCGCATAATTCGCTTGCAGGTCGCCGTATCCAAGTTCGGAGCGAAGAGTGGCTTGTGCCGCGAGTGGTGCTACGAAAAACCGCGAGTGTGCAGCCGAAATCTAGTGTTTCCGGCGCCAGAAATTCGGGTGTGAACCACTCGTGTTTCAGGGGGCTGGGCTCCCTACGATGTTTTTTGGGGTGCAAACGCAGACCAACATTTTTTGGGGAGTTGTCATGCGTTTTTCGTCCTATGCCCATCATCGGCGAGAAGGTCGGAAGGATCCCGGCTTGGGGCAGCCCGTGAAGCGAATTTCTAAACGGCGCATAACGGCCAGCATGGTCGGCATGGCAATGGTGTCCGGCATGAGCGCAGGCGCTGCGTTCTCCAGCGCAGTTCCTGTGCGGGCTGCCACTTCTGTTTCTTCTGTCAGCAGCACAGTTTCGGGGACAGAAACTTCAAATGCCATTTCCTCAGCGATTGGTGCCACCAACATGACTCCCGTCCTGCCAATCGCCTCTGCCTCTGCCAGCGCATCTGCGTCCGCGGACACTCCAGCCACAGTTGGCGAGGCTCCAGAAAGCGGCAGTGCTTCCTTAATGACACCAACAGCTTCACCAACCAGTGACACCCAAGGAAAAATTGGACAATCCTTACAAGTCCAGGCCAATGCCGCAGTTTCCGCCGCGCTAACGTGTCAAGCGGAGGCCGTATTTACCCTCGACACAAATGGTTCAATAACCCGTGTGTCCACTCCTGGAGACTCCCAAGCGAGTACCGGAACGATTGTCGCGAAGGACGATACGACAACAGTCTCCATAAACGGATTGGCGCTTACTTCAGGTGCCAATTATGCCTATGCAGTTCGCGCCCAGCCTTCGATCGACGGCGACATGACCGTGTATCGATATGAGGCCGCAACCGGGATCACGGAGTCATTTCCTGGCATGCAAGACATCGTAGGCAGTGGAACGGTTGTGTTGGGTGGCATCAATCCGGCCACAGGCGTTTACTACTACGGCCGTGTATCGAACTCCAGACTCCAGCTCTATGCTTTCAACACCTTGACGAATACCAACATCGGCTTTGTTGGATCGACAGCCGTAACAAACGATTCGGGCTTCAACGGTGGAACGGCACGAGCCAACGGTGACCCTGGTCAGACCCTCCCTCACCTTCCGAAAAGGGCGTCGACACATTTCCGTTCCACAGAGGAATCGCCAATGAATGCATTTACCTCACGAGGAGAACGACAAGACAACTATTGGCACTACCAAGCAAGAGACATCCTAAAGCGGGTTTCTTGTGTCCTGAGGTCGAGCCTGGTCGAATTGGCAAGGGCCCGCGGAGAGGCATGAACCAATTCTTTCAATTTTCATTCAGCGTCAATTCCGGTGAATCCCCGCATTAATTGGCGGGCATGCCGTAGTGGTCTGCAATCAACTCAACGGTGCGCGATTGGGCACGGCGCGAATGCCCATTAACAACCAGCATCACCTCATCGACACCGGTTTGGTCATGGAGCTTCTCCAAGCCCTCTGCCACTTCGGCGGCGGTTCCGTGTATGTTTCGATCGATGTATTCCTCAATAACCTGTCGCTCCTGGAAGGTGGCCTGATAAGCCTCTACTTCATCCGGAGGAAGCAGGGAGTAAGGCTTGCCCTGGAACATCCTCAGCATTGCCATGGCCCCGGACGCCGACTGACGGCGCGCCTCGACCCGGTCCTCGTTGGCGACAACCCCAACGCTCACCAAGCTGTACGGCTCTGCGAGGAACTGCGATGGGCGGAAGTTTTCACGGTAGATCCGCAGGGCAGTCTGGATATCGGCGCCGCCAAACTGCAGCGCGAAGGCGTACGGGCGACCGAGCCGGGCGGCCAATTGCGCGGAGTAAGGTGATGATCCCAGGATCCAGATATCGGCGTTAGTCTCCGGTTGCGGGACCCGGTTTTGTTCGGCCTGCCAGGGACCTGGCACGGCGGGCACTTCTTTGTAGGGGTGACCTTCGGGGAAATCATTTCCCAGGAACCCCAGCAGCTCTGCGACTTGCTCGGGAAAGCTGTCGTTAGCCGCGTGGTGACGGCGCAGGGCCGCAGCGGTTCCTCCATCGGTGCCCGGTGCCCGCCCCAGTCCGAGGTCGATCCTTCCCGGGGCCATCGCCTCGAGCATGCCGATCTGTTCCGCGATCACTAGGGGCACATGGTTGGGCAGCATGATCCCTCCCGCTCCTAACCTGATGCGGGTGGTCTCGCCGGTGAGCCTAGCGATCATGAGTTGTGGCGATGGGATCGATGCGCCGGGCATGGCGTGATGTTCGGACATCCAGAAGCGCTGGAACCCGCGACGGTCGGCTAAGCGCGCTAGCGAGATGATTTCATCGTAGGATTCCTTGGCTGAAACGCCGACACCAGTCAACGCATTGTCGAGTACCGACAGAACGAAGGGCGCGGTGCCGGAAAGACTTGGCTTGCTCATGAACTTCCTCACTTATCACGGGATAATATTGGTTTTGACGTGATAACTCACTGTAGGGGCTTATTACGGCAAAGAGCAACTGATACCGTGAGGACTATGACAAAGGTCCCAATGCCCCCCGCTCCCGGCGTCTCTGAGCATCCATGCCTCGCGTTGGCCAACAGCATCGTCACACTCCCTGGCGGGCAACGGGTCGATGAGCTCAACAGTCCCGAAAACGCCACCGCATGGCTCGTTACCCACGACCTCGCACCCGTCGGCACGGGACTACTGTCCTATTGCCAACTTCAGCTCACTGACTTGAGGGAGAGCCTGCGGCAAGTTCTGGAGTCGCGCAGCGAAGGTGTCGCACCGAATGCGGGTTCCTTGGGTGGCATTAATCGTGCCCTCACCGCAGTTCCCAGCGCGGCGTTGCTGAAATACGATCCCAACAAGGGGTTACTCAGGGTTGCGAACCACCCAACAACCCAGCTGGTCAATCACGCCATGGCGCACATCGCCGAGGACGCTGCCGCGTTGTTGACCGGTGCGGATGCCCATCGCATCGCGCGTTGCGCGTCCGCACCGTGTGATCGGTT
>JBKKBD010000216.1:0-31244 GCA_046714315.1 Specibacter sp. | reverse complement strand
GCTTTCTTCATGTACAGGGCCGCCATGTTCGGCTGGCCCGTCTCCAAGAACTTGATGATCTGAGCCATCAACTGCTCGACCGTGAGATTCATCGCTGAAACTCCGCTTCCGCCAGCGCGGCCTTGCTGCGCATGGCAGCGGTGGCCTGTTCGGTCAACCACGGGTGCGCCGGAACAATGGATACAGGCTCGAAACCGATCAGCGCTGAACCGCCGACGCTTTGAGCGCCCGGGGCGGACGACTGACCGGCAGCTGATGCGGGGGGAGCATCAGCCACCGGCGGTACTTGGGGAGGAGTCATAAAGAACTCCTCGTAGCGCCGCTCAGCATTCTCGGCCGCCTTCGCCAGATCATGGGTCAGCTTGTGAAACTGGTCCGCGACACCCACAAGGACGTCCATTGACTGCGTCACCAGCCCTACAGAGTCAGCGGTACGCAAGTGCTTCAGAGCGATCGCGAGTTGATCGTGCGTCTTGTGAAGGGCTGTTAGGCTACGAGCCCGGAAGCGAGAAACATTCGCCTGGTCCCTCTTCGGGTCCGCGCCAGGCTTTGCAGCCGGTGCGTAGTCGCGTGCTTCAAAAAATATGTCGACGGGTATCTCTACCTCAACGGCAGTGTTGGGTATGCCAGCGGACACGCTGGGCTTAGGGGAATCACTCATGAGACCATTCCTTTTCGGATTGAGTTATGAACTACAAATCTGCGGACGCCTCCCCAGGAGTCGTCATCGCCTATCTCAGGGCCGAGGCGCTGGCTTTTCCTTGCTATGCCGTCCTGGCCTCGATGTAGTCCTGAAGGTCATCGGCCCGGACGCGGATCTTCTTCCGGCCGTTAGTGCCGATGTCCACCGCGCGGAGCGAGCGGTCCTTCTGTCGTTCGTAGATGTAGTCAGCCGAAACGCCGAGGCGGCTGGCGGCTTCTACCACCGTGTAGAGCCGTACAGTCTCTTCCGTCCTATGAGCTGACCTGCGAGGCATTGTTATGATTGACATGGAACTTCTTCCTAACTCTTGAGGTTCTTGAGATTTACGACCGGCCGCCTGTTACAGCAGGTGGCCGGTTTTTTCATGAGCTACCGCAGATGCAGTAGCCCCCACGTCACGACGCCGAAGACTCCGGGCCGTGAGGCTCTCCCTCTGTAGGATTCGAGTTGTCACGCACGGCACCGATCGGTGCACCTACAGAGGGAGAAGAGTTATGGCTCGACTTGAAATTGACGGGCACACTGCCTGGGCAGGTAAAGGGACCATCGTCAACACGTTGCACCGGGTCATTGACGCCCGGCTGATCCTCCACGAAGAGGTCTTCCTGACGATCAATTTCGGTATGGCTGGGTCCTTTGTCCAGTTCCACATCACCGGGGAAAGCCGGGTCGCTCATCCGGAGCGCGTCGATGACGCTGGGGATGATGCGACCTACGAGGTCATCGGCAGTGATGGTGAAATGAGATCCCCGTACATCACCTACGACGTCGCCACCAGAAAGTTTGAACGTTGGGGCGCCAGCGGGATGGTCTGAAGAAAGCCCACGCCGAAGCCTGCCAGCCGCCATGGAGAGCGCCCGCCCTGGGTCGTTCGATGGTTCACGAGTGATGGGGAAGATTGTCGGCTTGCCCGTCTTATCCAGATGACGGACGATCAAGCCCAAACCCTCCAGCTCCATCGCCGTGTCGCCCGTGACCTCGATCCAGTACCGGCGGTACTTCCTTTCTATGTTCGAAGCGCGAACGCGTGCCAAAAGCGCTTCATTAGCGGCCTCGATCTCCATGACCGGGGCCACCGCCCGAATGGTGCGGCAGGCTTCCGCCGTGTGCTTCCTAGCCCGGGCAAGCATCTCGGTCTGCTTTGGGTCCACGTTTGCGGCGAGGCCGGGCGTGACCGGCCATGAATAGAACAAGCCGCAATCGAAGCACTCAAAATGAGCGTCGAATAGCTCCAGCGTCCCCGGGTCCAAGCCGCCGGTCCCCCAGCTGACGTTCTGCGCTGCCTCTTCCACTTCACTCACTACGCAACCTTCTTCCTATTCGCAATCTTGCCTGAGTGGCCAAGGTGACCATTTGAAGTGTCCACTTTGACCAAAAAAAGATCGTCAACACCTACGCCCAGGTAATTCGCAATGCGAGCCGCCGGCTCAGGTTCAACATTCTTTGCATCGCCCTTCAGGAGGCGCTGCAAGTATGAATGGGCCCGCCATCCTGCGGCGTGGGCCAACTCCCGTTGCGTTACTTCCTGAATCACCATTAACTTTGCAAGCTTCCTGGCGTCCTGAAGGATCATCCAGACCCCTCCAATCCCTAGTTTCTTCTGCTGCATCGTAATTGTCATCGTACACTCCAAGTGTTCTCGTGGCCAGTCCGTGTGGTCAATCATTACACACTAGTGGCCAACGCGCAATGCAACCTTTTGATGTAAACCCCGCGAACATGCGGCGTTTTGGCGGTTTTTGATGGCAGAATCAATAAATATCTAGTGGCCAACGGGTGAACACGCCGAGTGGCCAGCGATTTGAAACCAGTCTTCAAACTAAGGAACATCGTCACTGTGAAGCAGAACCACGCACTCGCTGTGCTTATCGACGAAACCCGGGCGGCCAACAAATGGTCAGACCAGGATGTCGCTGACCGCGCATCGAAGAGTGGTTACAAGCTCAGCAAGTCAAATATTTCTCGCATCCGAAACTCGCCCGTCGTCGCTCTAAACATCGACACGGTTTCGGCTTTGGCAGACGGCCTCGGCATCCCAAAGTCGGTCGTGGCATTCGCCGCCTTAGCCTCAATGGGGATTGTCGCGTTGGACAGTGGCCAACTGACGGCGGATGCAGCCATTAGGCGGGACCCGACACTAACGGCCCAGAATAAGACTCACTTGCTAGCGCTGCTCTCATCGATGAGGGAGAGCCATCCCGGCTCAACCAGTCCAACGGAGACGAATTTCAAGGAGGTGGTGGGCAATGGAGGTCATCCCACCCATATGAACCAGGCAGGGGAAAGCCCTGCCACGGACAGTACGACCGTTTCGCGTGACCTGATGGGCCACTTTAGGTCTAAAGAAGACAATGCCAAGGGCAAGAAAATTCCTTATGTGGACCCGAACGCGCACCCAGACGCTGACGAGTTCGGACGCATCCCGCTGCCGGCTAACTACTTTGACCTAGCAGCCAGTGGCCACAGGAACCTGGGCTCCGAAGAAGCAGCCCGGGCATCAGCCCGCGGCGAAGAAACACAAGACACCGAACAAGACAACTAACAACCATCTCGCGAGCGCAGCTCGGGCAATTATTGGGGAACGATGACACCTGTAGAAGATTCAACCCGGACAACTAGGCCTCGCGGCCTGGTTAGGACAGTGCAGTTTTGGCGACTGGTCGACCTTAAATCCAAGAAGCCCGTGGCTGAGCAGGATTGGCATGCCATCCTCCGGAATATGGGGACAGCCGCAATCACTCACCACATCCTAAAAAAGGAACTTACGTGCTCGGTTGTGGCCCTGGACATTTCCAGCGAGTGGGCCGGTCTGCTCCCGCCTGATGATGTTGACAACCTGGCTCAGCAAGTTGACGATGATGCGACTTACGGCATTGTGGTCGCGACGGACAAAGATCACGTCCCAAGCCAAGGTAAGCGAGGCACAGGCGAACAGAAGCCAGTCACGATTGAGGATGGGTTCTCGCCCATTGACAACCTGTTTGTTTGGTTCTTGCCTTTCGGGAATATCTTTGGCGTCTTGATGGAAACACAGTCTGCTGCCAGGCCTCAGGCCTTTGCTAGCTGGCTGACACGGGTTATGCGAGATCAGGGAACACTCACGCAGCACAACTTCGAATGGGGGGTTGTGCCGGTGATTGACAAAGGCAGACGCGAAGCACTGGCCAAGGCTCGGCAGCTCAAGAGCGTGTACGTCGCGGAAACGATCACGCCAGCAAGTCCGTCACCGCTGAGGGACCTCTTGGCCGGTCCTGTTTTTGAAGGGAAATACAAGCTGGAAATCAAGCTTCGCCCCATCAAAGAGAAGGGCCAAGCGTATTTTGAAGAGGACGCCAAGGAGCTCCGGGACTGGCTCGATGAAACCTTCGGTCTTGACTACACGTCTCTTGACGCCGCTCAAGTTTCATTCAACCGACACCCTGGTGACGACCTGCCCGCCGGAATCGTAAACCTTTTGGACCATAAGCTGACACGGAAGCGGACCATTCTCATGCGGCAGGGATCTTTCCAGTCTTTCTCCGCCGTGTCAGCCCTGTCTGAGATAGTGAAGACCTACACAATAGAGTTTGATGAACTTTTGAAACTCCGGTAGCTGAATGCGAGGCACACAATGGCTGTAAATGACCAAACATCCTTCAAGGGTCTCTGGCTTGCCCTTGCTCTACTTGTGTGCGTAGTCGCCGGCGTTAGTGTGGGTGGTGGCTTCCTACTGTCGGGTATCCATCCCGATGACCTCAAGACGGGGCTGACCAACATAGCCACCCTGGGTGGCGTCACTGCTGGCCTGTCCTTGGCCGGAGCGGCCATCTTGTCCCTTACAGGAGCTGCAGTACACAATCTCGTCGCCAGATATGGAACTTGGATACGTGCCATTCTCTTTGGTGGGTACCTGGTGACCATCGTGGCCTCATTCTTGGCAGGCATAGGCGCCATGTTCGCGACTTGGTCGGGTGCGCCCTGGCTAGCCTCGTCAAGCGCAGCGATAATTTTCGCTGGACTCCTTGTCACGGCACTCTTCATCAACAGCGCATTTAAATGGCACCACACAGCCCCCGCAGAGAACATTAACCCCACAGCCTAAATGTCAGACCATCACCCTATGATCACTAAATGTTTGATCCTTGGGGGGCGCTTCGGCGGCTAACGCACATCCACATCTCGTTTGTCCGCATGCCCGACGGCGTGCCTGGGCGAACGGACGGCTTCCGGGTCATCTGGCTGGATGAGCAACTCCAGCAGGTCGAACGCCGCTGCGCACTTGCTCACGAACTCGTCCATATCGAATTCGGACACGACGGCTGCCAAAGGCCCGGCATCGAACGCGAGGTACGCGTTGTAACAGCGCGAAATCTAATCACCATAGGCAAGCTCTGCCAGCACTCTGCATGGGCGCGAAGCCTCCACGAGCTGGCAGAAGAACTTTGGGTTACCCAAGACGTTCTCACTGACCGCCTGGAATCACTCACACCCGACGAGACGGACCAGCTCTCTTTCGTCGAGCACCAAAACCGATAGCCCTCCGGGGCTTCCGAGAAGCGAGACACCGTGGCCAAGAACAACAGCAAGGGCGAAGGTACCAAGCCCTACGAAACCAAAGACGGGCGATGGCGTGCAGAGATTGTCGTTGGCTGGACAGCGGCCGGCAAGCCCAAAAAGAAGATCATTTACGCACCCACCCGGGCCGAGTGCGCTGCCAAGCTCCGCGCCGCACTAACGGACCAGCAAGACGGCATCCTGATCACGGGCAAGATCCCCACCCTGATCGCATGGCTGGACTATTACCTGGACAACGTCGCCCGATTCAAAGTCGAGGCTCGAACTCTCTTGAACTACCAGAGCTACGTCAGGAATCACGTCGCCGAGTCCAGCGCCGCCCGCCGCCGACTAACCGACCTGACAGCCGAAGACCTCGAAGCAATCTACGCAACCATGCGCTCCAAGAAACTCTCGGAGACGACAGTTCTGCAGATGCACCGAATCATCTCCCGCGCCCTGAAGATAGCCATGCGCCGAGGAATGGTGAAGTTCAACGCCGCAACCAGGCTCGATGCCCCCACGGCCGCGGACTTCGATCCCGACATCATCAACACCGATGACGCACGCAAACTCATCAAGACCGCGAGCGCGCTCGAGAATGGTGAAGGGCTGCGCTGGATGGTAGCCATTGCGCTGGGCCCTCGGCAGGGAGAGCGCCTGGCCCTGGACTGGAACGATCTCGACCTCAAAGCGGGGACGCTGAAGATTGTCAACGAGATCTACCGGCTCCCCTGGAACCACGGCTGTGCCGAGGAAGGGCAGGACCCTATCTGTGGGCGGGCTCAGTTCTTCTGCCCAGACAAACACGGCGGTGGACTGTTCATCAAGAAGCCGAAGTCCACAGCGGGCAAGCGTGACATGGCTCTGCCCGCTCAGCTGGTGGCCGAGTTCAAGAAGCACCGCAAGGCGCAGCGGAAGATGGCTATCGAGGAAGGATGGACGGGGCCGTGGGTCTCCGCCAACGGCATCTCGGTTGACCTGGTGTTTAGGCAGCGCAACGGGAACCCGCTCAACGCCCAGAAAGATTGGACCGAATGGAAGGCCTACCTGAAGGACGCGGGTGTCCCGCCCGTGCGTGTTCACGACGCTCGCCACACCGCAGCCACCACTCTCCTGCTGATGGGAGTGGACGGCCGCATCGTCATGGAGATGATGGGCTGGTCCTCAGCGGTCATGCTCAAGCGCTACCAGCACGTTATGGACGTCATGAAGACCGACGCCGCCAACAAGGTTGCTGGGGCGCTCTGGGCCCCGCCAGAGGCTCCTGAGCCGCCAGCGCCGGACAACGTCATCGACTTCGCCTCACGACGGAAACAACGGCAAGGCTAGCCAACTCCCACCAAAACTCCCACCAAAACGAGAAAAGCCGCAGGTCACAAACCCCTCAAAGGGCCTCTGACCTGCGGCTTTACATGTGCCCCAACTCGGACTCGAACCGAGACTGAACAGATTTTAAGTCTGGTGCCTCTGCCATTGGGCTACTGGGGCGCAGCTGGTTAATGCCAGCGGCTGACCTCCACATTACTGGATCGGCAGGCTCGGAAGAAACCGGAGCCTAGAGGTGGTTGAAGGGATCGGCGTACTTGAAGTGCCCGTGCTGGCCCGCAACAAAGCCCTCGAGGGTCAGCGCCATAAAATGCGATCCCCACGAAGGATCCGGTGAGGCGATGCCCAGCGAATCCGCGGGGACGAACCCAAAGCGGGGATAGTATTCGGTGCTGCCCAGCAGCACGATGGTTGACTCCCCCATCGTGGTGGCCGCGGCGATGGTGGCCTCCATCAGGGCCGAACCAATACCCTGCTTCTGGTATCCCGGCAGAACGGCGATGGGGCCCAACCCAAGGGATCTGCTCGCGCCGATCCATGCCCGGGTGGTGATGACATAACCTAAAATTTCCTGGCGATCGGACTCGGCAACCAGCGAGAGTTGCGGCAAGTACTCCCGCGAAGCAAAGAGTTCCCTGACCAGCTTGGCCTCAACCGGCTGCGGGAAGGCCACCTCAAGCAGGGCGTTGATTTCCGGCCGGTCCCCGGGACGCTCAGCTCTGATGATCATGGGCACAGTCTAGTGCCAGCTCCTGAACGCCTACCCGGGCAAACAAAACAAACAAAGGCGGCCCGCCCCTCAGTCTGGAATCAGACCAAGGCGCGGGCCGCCGTCGTGCATGGAAAAGCTGCGCTAGCTACTTGCTGGCGGTTGCTTCTTCCTTGACCTCTGCGGTGGCCTCTGCCTTCGGAGCCTCAACCGGAGCGGCTGCAGCGGGCTTGGGCTTCGGAGTGGCAGCGGAGACGAACGTGGCGCGGGGCGCCTGCAGGTTCTCCAGCTGGGCCAGATCGCGGCCGGCGATCATGGTGACGAACCAGTCGCTGAGAACGCGGATCTTGCGCTCAACGGTGGGCATGGCCAGGCCGTGGTAGCCGCGGTGGGCAAGCCATGCGGGGGCACCCTTGAGCTGGATGCCCATGATCTTGGCGACACCCTTCCACTGGCCGAAGCCGGCAACAGCGCCAAGGTTCTTGTGCTTGTAACCCTTCAGCGGCTTGTTGAAGCGGCTCGCCCACAGGTTCTTCGCCAGGCGCTTGGCCTGACGCAGGGCGTGCTGGGCGTTGGGGACGCAGGTACCGTCGGGCAGGCCGCCGGTAACATCCGGAACAGCCGCAACGTCGCCGGCAGCCCAAGCGTTTTCGATGACACCGAATTCGCCGGAAACCTGCAGGTTCACGTTGACAGAAACGCGGCCGCGGGGCTCGATCGGGAAATCGGTGGAGCGAACCATGGGGTTGGCCATGACGCCTGCGGTCCAGATCAAGGTGTCAGCATCGAACTGCTGAGCCATGGACTTGTCCGGCAGGTTGATGAGCTTGAGGTTGGATTCCTCAGCGTTGTCCAGCGAGGTGTTCAGCAGAACTTCAACACCGCGGCCGCGGAGGTGCTCCACAACCCACAGGGCCTGAGCTTCGGTGACCTCGGGCATGATGCGACCCATGGCCTCAACCAGAACGAAGCGCAGTTCGGACTGGTCAACGCGAGCGTTGAGCTTGACGGCCGCACGGGCCATGTCCTCGAGCTCGGCGATGGTCTCGATACCGGCGAAACCGCCACCAACAACTACGAACGTCAGGGCGCGCTTGCGCTTGGCCGGATCGGTCTCTGTGGAGGCCTTCTCGATGAGTGAGAGAACCTGGTTGCGCAGGGCAATGGCTTCTTCAATGGTCTTCAGGCCGATGCCGGATTCGGCAAGGCCCTTGATGGGGAACGTGCGGGTGATGGCGCCAGCAGCCACGACAACGTCGTGGTAAGGCAGCTCAAAGGTGTCTCCGCCGTCGGCCGGGGCTACAACGGCCGTACGGTTCTCGTGGTCGATGCTCGTCACGGAGCCCTGAATGACCTCGGTCTGCTTCAGGTGCTTGCGGTAGGAAACAACCGCGTGGCGTGCTTCGATGTTGCCGCCGGCCACCTCGGGCAGGAACGGCTGGTAAGTCATGTAGGGCAGTGGATCGATCAAGGTGACAACGCCACCTGATTTTGCGATCTTCTTCTGCAGGTTGAAGGCCGTGTACAGGCCGACGTAACCGCCGCCAACTACAAGGACGCGCGGACGTGCTGAAAAGGTGGGAGTGATTGCCATATTTCTATGATACCGCTCTTTGTGAAAATATTCACTAGCCGTGTTACAGGAAAGCGTAACGACACCCTATTAAGGAGCCGCATGATGTATTCGGGACTCGAAGTTAGTGCTTGTGGCCGGGCTTTCCCTGTGGCGGCTCGGCTGCGCCGGGAGCAGCTCCCCCACCAGCATCTCCACCCGGAGTTCCTCCGCCAGAAGTGCCCAGACGACGGCGGACCAACAGCACATGCGTCGACCCACCAACCAGGACCAGCAGCAAGAGCCCGCCAAAACCGAGGACCAAAACCTTCGGCAGCGCGCTTGTGCTTTGCCCTGCCGGAATGGCCACGGGTACTGTCGCATCATTTAGCGTGGGTTTTTCCTGGGGCACACTAGTGGCCGGTTTGCCGTCCTGGGCCGGAGGTGTCACCTCACCGCGGCGGTGCACCCGAATCCAGTCGGAAATGCTACCCAGCGGGTTCTTTTCAACAAGAGGCACATCGGCGCTCAGTGCGGCCTCGGCGTCAAGGATTCCGTAGCCATAAATCGCGTTCGGGACGCCCTCCCCCTTGGGCTTGGCCGTCGAAATGATCCTGTTGATGACCTGGGCTGCACTCATCTGGGGGTATTTGGCTCGCAACAGCGCAGCTACACCGGAAACGATCGGCGCCGCACCGCTTGTGCCGTTCCACCGGGCGTATCCGCCGCCCGGCAGTCCCCCGGCCAAATCTTCGGCCGGAGCACTGACGCCAATGCTGATGCCCTGCGAGGACGAATCAACACTTGCGGTGCCGTCCTTGTCCAAACCGCCAACGGCCAGGATGCCGGGGATCGTGGCCGGGGCGCCAACCTGTTCGCTGCCGGACTTGCGGTTACCTGCAGCCGCGACGATCACAACATCCTTCGCCTCCGCATAAGCAAAGGCATCATCCCAGCTTTGCGGCCAGGCTGTGGACGTGCTGCCCAGTGACATGTTGATGACCTTGGCACCATGGTCAACGGCCCACTTCACGGCGGCCGGAATCTGATCGTCAATGTTCTTGCCGGACGGGTTGTCGCTGCCCAGCCAAACGGAAATACTCAACAACTCAGCCTTGGGCGCGACGCCGATGACCCCGTCATTACCCGCGCCAACAGTGGGCTTGGGTGCCGCCGTCGCACTTTTAGACGTGGGCGAAGCGCTGCTTTCAGTATGGCCGCGGCCGGCGAGCATCGTGGCTACCAGAGTGCCGTGCTCGGGTTCGGCGCCGATTCCCTTGGAACCTGAGGCATTTCCGGCGCCCGACATGTCGACGCCACCCACCACGGCACCCTTGAGGTCCCTGTGCTTGGTATCAATGCCGCTGTCGATGATGGCGACCTTGACGCCTTCACCTTGGGAAACATCCCATGCTTTTTTTACACCGGACTGTTCAAGCCAGTATTCGCGATTCCGGATATCGTCGGCCGAGGCCGCCGGGGCAACCGCCACCGACAACGATCCGGCCAGGGCAAGGGTCATCAGCGCGGCCGCGATGGAACGCAACCGTGGGACTAACTCCATGAAGGCTCGTTTCGTGAGATGGGCAGGTCAGCTGCGTGCTGCACCCAGGGCAATTCCGTCCAGAATATCGTGTTCGCTGCTAGTTGCCGATTCCAGTGTGCCATCACCTAGCTCCACCAGCCTGCGCAAGATGGTCCGCCAGATCAACGCACCGGCACCAATGACGTCGACGCGGCCCGGGTGCATGAAGCCAAGTTCGGCCCGTTCCGCACGCGTCATGGCCAACAGCGATGACGCTGCGGCGTCCATCGTTTCAAGAGGTACGACGGCGGCATGAATCGCCTCGCTCTCATACCTCGCCAACCCGAGGGCGTGCGCCGTGATGGTGGTGATGGAGCCCGCCACGCCAACGATCCGCTCAACGTCGCCGAGCGGGACCACGGCCAGAACGTCCTGAAGTTTTTCGACAATGGCGCTCTCGGCGACCGCGATCTCCTGGGCTGTGGGCGGGTCATTTTGCAGGTACCGCTCCGTGAAGCGCACGCAGCCCATATCGGTGCTCAAAGCGGCCGTCACCCCTGCCGCATTGCCCATGACAAACTCGGTGCTGCCACCGCCCAAATCAACCACCAACACGTTATGGTTTTCCGTCATGGGCAGGACGCTGGCGGCACCCGTGAAGGACAGCTCTGCTTCTTCGGTACCGCTGACAACCTCGGGAGCAATGCCAAGGCGGGATTGGATGCCGGCAACAAATTCATCGCGATTGCTTGCATCACGCGTAGCGCTGGTGGCGACAAACCGCACCCGATCCACGGCCGAGGAACGGATCAACTCCGCGTAATCATCAACGGCGGCAAAGGTGCGTTCGAGAGCCTCCGGCGCCAACATGCCTGTGACGTCGACGCCCTGACCGAGCCGGACCACTCGCATCTCGCGGTGCACGTCGGTGAGCTGTTGCCCGCCGCTGGCCTGGCCATCGGCGCCCGGTTCTGCAATATCTGCAATCAGCAGGCGGATGGAGTTGGTTCCGCAGTCAATGGCTGCAACGCGCATAGGGCCTAGCCTTCCTGCTTGTTCAGGTGCTTGACGTGGCGGCTCAGGTCCTTGTTCGGCACGGGAGCAGCGTCATCCCAGGCACCGTCGCAGTAGCACTTCTCCGCGGTCCACCACTGGGCAACTCCCGCCAGGGCTTCATCACCAAGCGGGTTGACGCCGGGTCCGGCTGCCAGCGAATGGCCAATGAGCACATGCAGGCACTTCACGCGGGTGGGCATGCCACCGGCGGAGATTCCCGCGATCTCGGGAACCGGCCCGGTGCCGGCACGTTCACCAATGGCCTCGCGAGCTGCAATATAGCTCTCGTGGGCCTGTTGGTACTTGGCGGCAAGCTCGGCGTCCTCGCCCAACCTGTCGGTCATCTCGTTCATGAGGCCTGCAGCCTCCAGACGGGATGCCGCGGCGGTGAGGATGGGGTGTGTCAGGTAATACGTGGTCGGGAACGGGATCCCGTTGCTCAGGCGCGGCGCGGTTGCTGCAACCAAGGGATTGCCGCAGACGCAGCGTGCCGGGATCTCGACGACGTCCCGCACCGGGCGGTGGAGCTGACGGCTCAACGTGTCCAGATCATGCTGTGTGGGGACGCGCCCGCCGGTGGCGGAGCTTTCGGTTGCGGGCACGGTTGGCCTTCCATAAAACTTTTTCGGGGGTGTTCAACCAGTCATTTTAGCCTGTCCCTGCGGACGATAGCCGCGGAACAGATGAGCCATGCGTGTCGGCCGACGATTACGGCGCCGAAGTTGGCTTCGTTGGAGTAGCTGTTGCCGGTGCTGGTTTCGCCTCAGCCTTGGCCTCAACCTTCGCAGATTCCTGCACAGCATCCCATAGGCCATCCACCCATGGTTGGACGGAAATCTCGGTGGAATTCTTAGCCGTGGACGACTTCGCAGCACCGGCATCGGGCGCACCGGCAACTGCCACAACTCCGTTGGCCCCATAAACCCAGTAACCGGTCTCCCCCGGCATCAGCATGCTGACCCGGTCACGGGCCTGCTGCTTGACGTAGGCCGGATCATCCCACCGGGCCAGTTCGGCCTCGAAGTTGTCTTGTTGACCTTCCTTGACGGCGATGTCGGCCCGCAGCGCGGAAATTTCGGCACGCTGCTGCAAAAACGTATGCACATTTGGGGCTAGCAGCACTGTCACAACACCCATGGCCAGGCCAAGAACCAATAGGCGCCCAGAAAAGGAACGTGCCGGCACGGGGCTGTTGTCGGCGGCGTGAATCACACCGTCGGACTCATTGCGGCTGTGGTGACCGGAAGCGGTCTGGCGCACCTTGCCGCCGGCTTTGCCTTCGGCTTTGCCGCGGGCACCACCGGCACCAGTGGCGGGCGAACCGCCCTTGCCGGGACCCGGCGTCGTACCTTTGACGGCAAGACCTTCTGCGGCAGCACTCCCTGAGGAGCTGCCGGATTCGCCGGATTTGACGGACTTTCCCGATTCTCCGGGGGAACTGCCAATGCCGGCCGTGAACGTCGCCTTTGGCACTGAGGGCCGTCGCGTGGCCATGCTTCTCCTAGCTACTTCTGCCGATCAAGACTTGCTACACCGTTGGCTTCGTTAAACGGCAAAGCCGCGGCAGCTGAGCCAAGGTGTGTGATCCACCTTAGCCAGCTACCGCGACTCATAGCGCTATTTAGCCCTTGAAACGCGGGAACGCGCTGCGGCCTGCGTAGCGTGCGGCGTCGTCGAGCTCTTCTTCGATGCGCAGCAACTGGTTGTACTTGGCAACGCGCTCGGAGCGGGCCGGGGCACCAGTCTTGATCTGACCGGCGTTGGTTGCAACGCAGATGTCAGCAATCGTGGTGTCTTCGGTCTCGCCGGAGCGGTGCGAGGTGATGGTCGTGTAACCGGCGCGCTGGGCCATGGAAACGGCGTCCAGGGTCTCGGTCAAGGAACCAATCTGGTTGACCTTTACGAGCAGCGAGTTGGCGGTTGCCGCTTCGATGCCGCGGGACAGGCGCTCAGGGTTGGTGACGAAGAGGTCGTCTCCTACAATCTGAACCTTGTCACCGATGGTGTCGGTCAGGGTCTTCCAGCCTTCCCAGTCATCTTCATCCAGGGGATCCTCGATGGAAACGAGCGGGTAATCGGCAACGAGCTCAGCGTAGTAAGCGCTCATCTCGGCTGCAGTTAGGGCCTTGCCTTCGAACTGGTAAGCACCTTCCTTGTAGAACTCGGAGGAGGCAACGTCCAGAGCCAGGCCAATGTCGGTGCCGGGCTTGTAGCCGGCGCGCGTGATGGCTTCCAGGATCAGGTCAAGTGCTGCACGGTTGGACGGCAGGTTCGGTGCGAAGCCACCCTCGTCGCCCAGACCGGTGGAGAGACCCTTTTCCTGCAGAACGCTCTTGAGGTTGTGGTAAACCTCAACGCCCCAGCGCAGACCCTCGGAGAACGTGGAGGCACCCAGCGGCACAACCATGAATTCCTGGATGTCAACGTCAGAGTCGGCGTGCGAGCCACCGTTGAGGATGTTCATCAACGGCACCGGCAGAACGTGTGCGTTGGGGCCGCCAAGGTAGCGGTACAGGGGCAGTCCGGCAGACTCGGCTGCGGCGCTTGCCACGGCCAAGGAGACGCCCAAGATGGCGTTGGCGCCGAGCTTGCCCTTGTTCGGGGTGCCGTCCAGTTCCAACATCATGGAGTCGATCAGGCGCTGGTCGGTGGCGTCAATGCCCTCAAGCTCGGGTGCAATAACTTCCAGAACAGCTTCAACTGCCTGCAAAACGCCCTTGCCCTGGTAACGGCTCTTGTCACCGTCACGGAGTTCCACTGCCTCAAAGGCACCGGTGGATGCGCCGGAGGGAACGCCTGCGCGGCCCATGGCACCATCGGTCAGCAGAACTTCAACCTCAACGGTCGGGTTTCCGCGGGAATCCAAAATTTCGCGTGCATGAATGGCTTCAATAAGTGCCACGTATTGCTCCTTGATAGTCAGCTTTGTAGTGTAAATGTCGACCACGCTGTCTTCTCAATCGTAGCGGACCGCGTGACCGGGCACTCATTGCTACGCTGACAGAGCTTTTTGGGGACTTTGAGCACACAGGCCCCTCGCGAAAGTACACGAGAAGCCCATTGCATTCAAAAAACATTGCCGTCTACTGCGCGTTCACTCAGCTTGCTTGAAACAGTTTCAGAAAGCTCTTGCTTTAACGAATATAGCGATATATCGTTAAGTATCGCGACATTCCATCGCGAGGAATGCTCGTTTAGCGGACAGTCTCTAGTACTTCCGCCACCTGACGGCAGGCGCCAATCGATTTCGATTCCCGCCACAGCCCGCATCACTGAAACACATAAAACTTTTAGAACAGGCAAAGATCATGAAATCCTTCAATTTCCCTCATGAACACCCAGAAAACCCCGGCGAAAACAACAAGCGCGATTTCAGGCGCGGCCCCCGACCGCGGCGAAACAATGACTCCACTGCCCCCACGGGCGAGGGTGAGTTCACGGAGCCCCGCGGCGGGTTCCCAGGATTCCCAGGACGCGAAGGTCGCGGCGGCCATCACGGTCCCCGCGGCGGCGGTTTCGGTCCCGGCGGCGGTCCCGGCTTCGGACCCCGCGGCGGTGGTTTTGGGCCCGGTTTTGGCCCTCGCGGCGGTGGGCGCGTCCGCAAGGGCAACGTCCGCAGCGCCATCCTCTCCCTCTTGAGCCAGCACAGCTACAACGGCTACGGCATGATCGGAGCCATCGCGGCACATACCGATGGTGCTTGGCGCCCCAGCCCCGGTTCCATCTACCCGGCCCTCGCGGCGCTACAGTCCGATGGCTTGATCGAATCCACCGGTACCAGCAAGCGCACTGAGTTCGAGCTCACCGAGGCGGGAAGGAACTATGTTGTCCAGAACGCCCAGGAGATGGCCCAGGTATGGGCCGAGGTCAACGAAGAAGCCGGCGCCGCCACGGATCTCCGCTTGGGAATGGGGAAACTCGTTGGTGCCGTCCAGCAAATTGGGATGGCCGGAACCGAGGAGCAAATCAAGTCCGCAACTGAGGCCCTCGATACGGCTCGCCGCGCCATCTATAAACTCTTGGCCGACTGACCCCGGACTGAAACGCTTTGGCCCTACGAATCGCCGGAATGGCGATTCGTAGGGCCAATTTGGTGCACCGCACCAATCACACGGGACCAATCACACGGGCGGTTTCCGGCAGTCCGCTGACTTTATCCTTGGACGCGATTTTATCCTTGGACGCGAGCCAGGAACCTTTCAGTGCGCTCTCGTAGGCCGTGAATCTGGCGCTCGATGACGATCTCCGGGTCCGGCTCAATCTCGTTGACTGTCGGTTCTTTGCGAACGTTGGCCGAGCACAGGAACTCTGCGCAAATGAGTGTGCCCACGGAATTTCCGTCACGCCCGGATTGGCCTGCCCGTTTGCTGACCCACAGGTACACGTCCTCTTCCGAGTAGACATCCCGGCACAGTTCGCACAGCACCCTGCGCTTGTGACCGCTGCCGCCTTCCGGGGCGCGGAGCAGGATACCCACCAGCTTCCCTGCCGTGCGAATAACCAGGTAACCGCGCAGGGGCATTTTTTCATCGCGCCAACCCAGAAAATCCAGTGATTCCCAGTCCAGGGTTGCAAAATTTGCCGGCAAAGTCAGCTTGGCTGCTTCTGAACGGCTGGCATTGATAAAACATGAACGAATTTGTTTGTCAGAGATTTTTTCCACAGCAATGTGTCCTCACGTATGTGGGTTCGCCTTCTCACCGCTGTCATTTGGAACAACAGGGGTGACTTTTTGGATGGGTGACTCACCCGAAGTGCCAGCTGCCTAGGGCAGGGCGAGTCAGGGAGTGATTTGCGCCGCGAAGCAGGCCATGAGGGCCACCCCGCTTTCCGCAGGGGCGTGGGTCCGATGTGCTGTGGTCATCAGTGTCGCCCCTCATTTCCTCGTGTAAACCTTGTGGGAGTCTAACATTTTCGGCCGCGCTGGCCAGCGATCGTTGTTTCTCGGCTGGGCCTAGTGACCCTGAAACTTTCGCACGGCCAGCCGCAGGGCCCGTTCCGCGTCCAGGCCCTGTACTCGGGCGGCCCGCACCACCTCGAATAACAGCTCCCCTAGCTCATCTTCAGTCTGAGGAGGGCCTGCGTGACCCAGATCGGCGCGAACACCCGAGGCAGCACCCCGGTCGCCGGTGCGGCCCTCAACTCGGTCCAGGGTCTTGGCGGCGAGAGAAAGGGCTGGCAGGGAGTTCGGGAGGGAGTCAAAAATCGATTGATCTCTGGGCTTCTCCTGCGTCTTGGCGGCCTCGTAGCTTCGCTCAATCTCGGCGATGCTTTCGGGAAAGTGGTCCTGCAGTGACCCGTCCGGGCGGAAAACGTGGCTGTTGCGGCGGACCAGCTTGGTTCGAAGTGTATGCGCCACATCAGCCAGCGTGAACCCTCCTGTCTCCGACTGCAGGAGCGAGTGGAGCAGGACCTGGTAGAGCACGTCACCGAGCTCGCCCTTCAGTGCATGGGCGTCGAGGGGGCCGGGCGCCTCCACAACGTCCGCCAGTTCATAGGCTTCCTCGATCAAGTAGGGTATAAGCGATTCGTGGGTCAACGCTTCCGTCCACTTGCAGTGCTCTCGCAGCGACGCGATGACGCCAACAAGGCGGGCCATTTCCTCGTGAGAGGAAACGGCCCGCCTCTGCGGATCGTGCGGGATGTTAGCGGTCAAGCTCGGAATCATCCGCGTCGCTGATGTCCTCGTGGCCGAAGGTTTCGAATTCCTCGGAGTCCTCGAAATCATCCATTTCTTCCATGGCGTCTTCGTAGTGCTCAATGATGAAATCGGCCAACTGCTCGCGCGATTCCATCGGCAGGAATGATGCGTGGACAGCGTTCAAGGTCAATTCGAGCACCGTGTCCAGGCCGTAGCCGAACGTCTCAACGAGCTGCCCGAACTCACTTGTCAGCGTCACGCCGCTCATGAGGCGGTTGTCGGTGTTGACGGTGACGTTGAAGCCAAGCTGGTGCAGCAGGTCGATGGGGTGTTCACCCAATGTGGTGCCATAGGCGGCAATGGCGCCGGTCTGCAGGTTGGAGCTCGGGCAAAGTTCCAGCGGGATCTGGCGATCGCGCACCCACTGGGCCAGATCGCCCAAGGTGACGGTGCCGACGTCGCGCCCGTCAACTTCCTGGACGTCCAGGTGGATGTCCTCGGCAATACGCACGCCGTGTCCAAGGCGCAGGGCCCGGCCGTGGACCAGCGCGTCCTGGATGCTGTCCAGCCCGGCACCTTCACCGGCATGGACCGTGGTGGGGAAGTTGTTTTCGGCCAGGTAGGTGAAGGCCTCGGTGAAGCGGGACGGCAGGAATCCATCTTCGGCACCGGCGATGTCGAAGCCAACCACACCGTTGTCGCGGTGACGCACGGCGAGCTGGGCAATTTCGGATCCGCGGTCAGCGTGACGCATGGCCGTGATGATCTGTCCGACCTCGATATAGCCGCCGGCCGCGTCGACGGCATCCATGCCGGCTTCAAGACCTTCCTGAACGGCCTCGACGGCGTCGTCAAGGGAAAGCCCCTTGGTGAGGTGCTGTTCCGGTGCCCAGCGAACTTCACCATAGACAACGCCGTCCTCGGCCAAGTCTTCGACGAATTCGTGAGCAACGCGCACCAGCTCATCATGGGTCTGCATGACGGCAACTGTGTGCTCAAACGTTTCCAGATAGCGCTCTAGGGATCCCGAGTCGGCCGATTCGAGGAACCAGGTGCGCAGCTCTTCGGGATCGGTGGCCGGCAGCTCATGGCCGGAAGCGGCCGCCAACTCGATGATGGTTTCCGGACGCAAACCGCCGTCCAAGTGGTCGTGTAGGGATACCTTTGGCAACGATTGCAGGTCCACAACGGGAATGGACGCGGCTTCGTACTCTTCAGTTGGGTTAGTCACAAGCAACACTCTAGGGAGCTAGGCCCCGCTCGCGCCAGTCTTTTGGGTCTCGTGCGCTGTCGGCGTAGTCGAGACCGAAACCGGTGCATCCAAGCCTGGTTCAACCAGCGATTCAACCAGCGGCCCAACGAGCGGGCCAACGACGGAACCTGCGGCCACGGCCGCCGCAAACTTCGCCTCTTCCTCAGCCAAGGCTTGGGCACGGACCTTGGCCGCAGCGGTGGCTGCAGCCAACCCTGGCTCCGGGCGTGGTGCCAGCTTTCCGCGTTTTTCCAGGACATGGTGCACGTATTTCATGGCATGATCCACCAAGAACCCGATGACGATGGCAAAGGCCACCGCAATGCCCACGCCAAGCAAGGGGTTGTCATGCACCCAGCGTCCGGCAAAGGTGCCGACCGCCACCGAGTAGCCGGCCCAGGTAACCACCGCGACGCCGTCGAGCAAGGCAAAGCGGCGCCACGGGAAGTATGTTGCGCCGGCGGTAAAGTTCACGGCGACCCTGCCCACGGGAATATAGCGGGCCGTGAAGATCAGGATGGCGCCGCGTTTCTCCAGTTCCTTGCCGGCCCAGGCAAAAGCTTTGGCGCCTCGTGGCCGGCGCATCCAGTTGAAACGCGTCGTACCGAGCTTGCGGCCAAGGAAGTAGGCAATATTGTCGCCGACGATGGCGCCCGCGGACGCCCCCATAATGAGGAACCAGATATTGGGGTCACCGGTCTTGGCCGCAATGGAAGCCAAAGCCACGATGGCTGTCTCGCTCGGAAGGAACAAGAAAAAGCCATCGATCAGGCAAAACAGGCTGACCAACGGAATGACCCACCACTGGGCGGCGGAGTGCTCGATCAGGACATTGATTTGACCGATAAGATGCATAAAATCCACAGCGGAAGGTTCCTCTCCTGTGGTGAACGTCTGCTCCCAAGTGTCCCACCTCGCATGGCCAGCCGGTATCCACCTGCAGGACTAGATTTCTGGGTCATGCTAGGGCGAAAGGACTAGGACCTGGCGTCGCATCACATAGCTGCACCTAGCTGATGCGGTCGATGATCAGCTTTATTGCCGGGCGGGAGCCGTCCGGCGCAATCGTGACGGCGCCTTCCAGCGCTTCCTTGGCCCGGCCAAACTTCTCCGGCGTATCGGTCAGCAGTGTCATGAGCGGCTCACCGGCACGCACCAATGCACCGGGCTTGGCATGCATGCGGACACCGGCCCCAGCCTGAACAATGTCTTCCTTTCGGGCCCGTCCGGCACCGAGGCGCCACGCCGCAACACCCACGGCCATCGCGTCAAGGCCCACCAGCACGCCGTCGGCCGGCGCGTAAATAACCTCCGACTCGCGGGCCACGGGCAGGGTGGCATCCGGATCTCCACCTTGGGCAGAAATCATCCGACGCCACACGTCCATGGCCCGGCCGTCCGCCAGTGCCGCGGCAGGATCGGCTCCGCGGACGCCTGCGGCTTCGAGCATTTCCTCGGCCAACTTCACGGTAAGTTCGACGACGTCTTCCGGGCCGCCGCCGGCAAGGACCTCCACGGACTCCTCGACCTCGATGGCGTTGCCCGCCGTAAGGCCCAGCGGCGTGGACATGTCAGTCAGGAGCGCCACGGTGTTGACGCCGGCATCCTTGCCCAGCGCCACCATGGTCTCGGCCAGTTCCCGGGCCATCTCCACACTCTTCATGAAGGCACCCGAGCCAACCTTGACATCCAACACCAGCGCACCGGTGCCTTCGGCGATTTTCTTGCTCATGATGGAGGAAGCAATCAAGGGAATGGCCTCAACCGTTCCTGTGACATCACGCAGGGCGTAGAGCTTCTTATCGGCAGGCGCCAGCCCCGCGCCGGCGGCACAGATCACGGCCCCCACCTCGGAGAGCTGGCGCATCATCTCATCATTACTGAGGTTCGCACGCCAGCCGGGGATGGCCTCCAACTTGTCCAGCGTTCCACCCGTGTGTCCCAAACCGCGACCCGAGAGCTGCGGCACAGCCACGCCAAAAACAGCTACCAGCGGCGCCAACGGCAAGGTGATTTTGTCCCCCACACCGCCCGTAGAGTGCTTGTCGGTGGTGGGCATGGATGCTCCCCCGGGAGTGCGCAGGCTGGTGAAGTCCATTCGCTCCCCGGAGTTGATCATGGCAGTGGTCCACTGCGATATCTCGGCCCGGTCCATTCCGTTGAGCAGGATGGCCATATTCAGGGCAGCCATTTGCTCGTCCGCGATGGTTCCGCGCGTATAGGCATCGATCGTCCAGGCGATTTGGTCCGCACTGAGTGTGCCCTTGTCGCGCTTGGTGCGGATGATGTCCACGGCGTCAAAGGTAGGGCCAGCATAGGCTTCGCGGTTCATGGTGCTTCCGTCCAATTCGTCAAGGGTACTGGTGTTGCTTGCAGTGTCAGTTAGGGAGGGGCAGTTAGGCGGTGCCCGCTGGCGGAGCTGACGCGATTCGGTCCAAATCCCGTGGTCCAAAGGCGTCAGGCAGCACCTCGTCCATGGTCTTCACCCCAGTTGAGGTCATCAGTCGGGTTTCGGCCGTGCTGAACTCAAAGAGAAGCTGCCGACAGCGGCCACAGGGCATCAAGATGGCCCCGTGTCCGTCCACGCAGTAGAACTCGGTGATGAGCCCGCCGCCGCTCATCCGTAGGGCCCCAACCATGGTGCATTCGGCACATAAGGTGAGTCCGTAGCTGGCGTTTTCCACGTTGCAGCCGGCAACAATGCGCCCGTCCTGCAACCGAGCCGCGGCGCCCACCGGGAACTTCGAATACGGTGCGTAAGCGTTGGTGAGTGCCGCGGTGGCGGCTAACCGCAGGGGTTCCCATACGGCGTCGGGCATGTCAGTAATCATTCCCTATTCCTTTACGTACGGTTCGCCGTCGGCCGCGGGGGCCATGGCCTTGCCCACAAAGCCGGAGACGGCCAAGATGGTCAGCGCGTACGGCAACATGGCCAGGAACTGCCCGTCGATCGGGGTACCGGCCAGCGAGAGGATGCTTTGCAAGTTGCCGGCCACGCCAAACAGCAATGCGGCAAGGGCTGCGCCGATCGGGTTCCAGCGGCCAAAGATCAGCGCGGCTAGGGCAATGAAGCCCAGACCACCTGTCATGTCCTTGCTGAAACTGCTGACAGCAACCAGCGTGAAGTAGGCGCCACCAACGCCAGCGACGGCACCACCGGCGAGCACATTCACTACGCGGGTGCGGTTAACGTTGATGCCTACAGTATCGGCGGCCTTGGGGTGCTCACCCACGGCACGCACGCGCAGACCCCAGCGGGTGCGGAACAAGCCAAACCACAGGGCCACGACCAAAATGATCATGAAGTAGCCAATGAGCGACTGCCTGAAAAAGGTTGGCCCGATGATCGGGATTTCGGACAAGAACGGAATAGGCAGATCCGGGAGGTGCGCAGGCTGGTTGTAGATGGTCTCCCCGTTGACCTTGGTCTTCATGATCTTCTCGAACAGGAAGCCGGTCAGCCCGGCGACCAGGACGTTCAAAACCACACCAACAATGATCTGGTTGACCACGTACTTGATGCTGAACAGGGCCAGTAGCACGGACACCAGAACACCCGCAATGGCAGCGGCAAACAGTCCGGCAAAGGCGTTGTGAGTAATGGATGAGACCAGGGCGGCCGTAAAGGCACCGGCCAGCAGCTGACCTTCGATGGCGATGTTGACCACGCCGGCACGCTCGGAGAGAACACCTGACATGGAACCAAACACCAACGGGGTGGTGATGAGCATGGCTCCGGTGAACAGGCCAACGAGGGTGATGTTTTGTGTGGTGGTGCCGCCAATAATCCACACCATCAGGCCAATAACGAACACCACGGCGAACGTCATGACCACCCATTTGGCGATCTTTCCGGAGGTCTTGGTCTGGCTATAGGCAAGGTAAGCCAGTGCCAGTGTGATGACCGAGACGATGATGCCGACAGCTTTCGCCGGTACCACCAGGTTCGGAACCTGCCAGGCATCGTTGTCCTGGGAGATGCGGAAAGTTGCCGTTCCATTGGGACCCAGCACAATGAAAACGACGACGGCGAAAAGCGCCAGTACGCCCAACAGGATTGGCGTCTTCCAGCTGCGCACGGCAACGGCGTCAGAGACCTTCAATGGTTCAGTCTTAGCTGTGATGCTCATGCGTCAGACTCCTTCATGGCGAAGTGCCTTGATTCGGAACATGGACCGAATCAAGGGAGGGGCGGCAATGAACAACACAATCAAGGACTGCACCACAGCAACAATGTCGATGGACACGTCGGCATTGATGGCCATGGATGTGCCACCTGCCTTAAAGGCACCAAACAGGATGGCAGCAAAGAAGGTGCCCCACGGCTTGGAACGGCCCAGCAGCGCAACGGTGATGGCGTCGAAGCCGATGCTGCCGGCAATGTCTGAATCAAGCAGTTTCTCGGTTCCAGCCAGCTGAGTCACACCGGCCAAACCGGCCAAGGCGCCGGAGAACAGCATGACGGTGATGTAGCCGCGGGACACCAGCATGCCAGCCGTGCGGGCGGCACGAGGGTTGGCGCCGATAGCACGGTATTCAAAGCCGAGCGTTGAACGGTTCAGCAGCCAGGCCACCGCAACAACTGCAAGGACGGCCACAACAAGGCCCCAGTGCAGACGGTAGTTGGGGCCAAGCATCAAGGGAAACATGGCGGTTTCGTGCATGCGCGGGCTGATCGGGTTGCTGCTGTTGGGATCGCGCAGCTGGTTCTTGAGCAAGTACAAAACCAGCGAGACGGCAATGTAGTTAAGCATGATGGTCACGATGACCTCATGCGCACCGGTCTTGGCCTTGAGGAAGCCTGCAATGCCGCCCCACAGGGCGCCACCGATGGCCCCTGCGAGGACCACTGCAACCAGGTGGATGCCCGGGGGCAGTTCAATCAAGAAACCAACGACGCCGGCAAAGGTGGCACCGAGGATGATCTGTCCCTTGGCACCAATGTTGAACAGGCCAACACGGAAGGCCAGCGTCACGGCCAGGCCGGAGAGGATCAGCGGGGTGGCGAAGGTCAGGGTTTCAAAAATACCCAAGCGTCCCTGCCAGGTGCGGGCGCCTGGATCATAAGTGGCACCGCGCAGCAAGGCACCATAAGCTTCGGAAATGGCCGCCCAGATGGCCTTGAACGTAGCACTGGGGTCTCCGAAGAAGTACCCCATTGCGGTGGTCACACGGGTGTCGGTAAAGGCGATGAGGATACCGCCAATGACAAGGGCAACCACAACTGCCAGTACCGAAATCATGGCGTTGCCGCTCATGATTTCGCGCACGATCTGGCTGCTGTTGCTTTCCTTCGGAGGCGTAGGCTGTGCGGCTGGGGTTGCAGGGGTGCCGCCTTCCTCGGCGGGCTTGTTCACTTCAACTCCGCTCATGGCTGCTCCCCCTCACCGTTGGTGTTTTGTGCATCCTGTGTAGTCATCTGTTCCTGTGCTTCTTCTGCGGTCAGCCCGGCCATCATCAAACCCAACAAGGCGCGGCTTGATTTTCCGGGGACAATGCCCATGAGCCGTCCGGCAAACAAGACGGCAATGCGATCTGCCAATTCAAGTACTTCATCCAGTTCGGTCGAGACGATGACGACCGGTGTGCCGGCGTCACGCTCGGCAACGATCCGCTTGTGCAAGAACTCGATGGAACCCACGTCCACGCCACGGGTGGGCTGAGAGGCGATGAAGAGTTTCAATGGGCGTGCGAGTTCACGTGCCAAAACAACTTTTTGCTGGTTTCCGCCGGAGAGCGTGTCCGCTGCGTCTTGGGGCGACTGGGCCCGGACATCGAATTCGGCCACCTTGTCTACGCTGTTCTTGGCGATCACGGCCCGGTTCATGGTGCCACGGCGGGAATACGGCGCCTTCTTATAGAGGTCAAGGACCAGGTTCTCGGCGATGGACATCTCCCCCACGAGTCCGTCGTCCTGCCTGTCCTCGGGTACAAAGCCAACACCGGCATCGAGAATCTGGCGGACGCTGCTGCCCATCAGTTCCTTGCCCTGCAAGGTGATGGAACCATGAGCATGCTTGCGCAGACCCAGCACAGCTTCGGTCAGTTCGGTCTGACCGTTGCCCTGAACCCCAGCGATCGCAAGGATCTCACCTTGGGCAACGCTCAGGGTGACGTTATCGAGGAGCCGCACGCCGGCGTCGCTCATGACGGTGAGGTTGGAGACCTTGAAGGTGACCTCGCCGGGTTCGGCGTCGGCCTTGTTCAGGGTCAGGTTGACGGCGCGGCCAACCATCAATGCCGCCAGCTCGGTGGTGGAGGCTGTGGGATCGGCGGAACCGACCACCTTACCGCGGCGAATCACCGTGATGGTGTCCGAGATTGCCTTGACCTCACGCAATTTGTGGGAGATGAAGACGATCGAGGTGCCACCGTCGCGCAACTGGCCCATAATGTCCATGAGCTCGTCGGTTTCCTGGGGTGTGAGCACTGCAGTGGGCTCATCCAGGATCAAGATTTTGGAGTTTCGCACCAGCGCCTTGATGATCTCAACACGTTGCTGCACGCCCACGGGAAGATCTTCCACGAGCGCGTCGGGGTCAACATCGAAGCCAAATTTGGCCGAGATCTCGCGAATCTTCTTTCGCGTCTCCTCGAGATTGAGGACACCGCCAAAGGAGGTTGATTCGGCGCCGAGGGCCACATTTTCTGCGACGGTGAAGACCGGAACCAGCATGAAGTGCTGATGCACCATGCCGATGCCGGCTGCCATGGCGTCCGACGGCCCGGAGAACTTCACGGGTTTGTCGTCGACAAGGATTTCGCCGGATGTGGGTTCGTACAACCCGTAAAGGACATTCATGAGCGTGGATTTGCCGGCACCATTTTCGCCAAGAAGGCTATGGATCTGACCGGATTCCACCACCAGGTCTATGTGGTCGTTCGCCACCAGGGCACCAAAGCTCTTAGTGATGCCCCGAAGTTCTAGTTTCAACGTTTTAACCCGTCCGCGGATTGTTGGATTGTGAGTGTTGCTTGCTGATCTTTGCACGATTTGATCTGTGCACAGCGCGTCCTGCGTCAAACTGGAAATGGGAGCATTGCGGTCAAACCGCAATGCTCCCTTCCTCAGATTTTTTTCTTACTTGGGGCTGGCCTTGGATTCCACCTTGATGGAACCGTCGATGATGCCCTTCTTGATGTCCTCAAGCTGAGTCTTGGTATCGGCGCTCACCGAGGCATCAAGATCGTGGAACGGGGCTAGCGCCACGCCACCATTCTCCAGGGTGCCGATGTACGGAGCGGGATCGAACTTGCCGTCGAGGTCTTCCTTGATAACGGTTTCCACGGCCGCACCCATGGTCTTGATGACCGAGGTCAGCAAGATGGACTTGTAGGCGGGTGCGGTCAGGAAGCCATCGGAGTCAACCCAAACAAGCTTGACGTCCTTGCCACCCTTGTTGGCTGCCAGAACAGCATCTCCGGCACCCTTGCCCAACGGGCCGGCAACGGGCATGACCACGTCAGCACCTTCGGAGATCAGGTTGTTGGTGATCTTGGTGCCTTCCTGGACGATCTCGAAGGTGTTGGCAAACGAACCCTGCTGGGTTGCAGCGTCCCAGCCAAGAACCTTTACGTCCTTGCCCTGCTTCTCGTTGAAGTACTTCACACCAGCGGCGAAACCATCCATGAAGATGGTGACGGTGGGGATGTTGATGCCACCGAAGGTGCCAACCTTGCCGGTCTTCGAGGTTGCTGCGGCAGCGTATCCGGCCATGAAGGCAGCCTGAGACGTGTCATAGACGATCGGCTTGACGTTGTCAGCCTTGATAGAGCTGTCATCGACGATCGCGTAGTGCAGATCGGGGTTGTCCTTGGCCGCAGTTGCCGTGGCCTCGGCCAACAGGAAGCCGACCGTGACAGTCAGGTTGCAGCCGGCACTGGCCATCTGGCTCAGGTTCGGCGCAAAGTCGGCGGTGCTGGCGGACTGTGCTTCCTTCTTCGTGATTCCCAGATCGGCAACAGCCTTCGTCAGGCCTTCGTAGGAGGACTGGTTGAAGGACTGATCGTCGAATCCGCCCGAGTCGGAGACGATGCAGCCCAGGTAATCGGCAGCGGCGGCATTCTTGGTGCCATCGCCGGATCCACTGGACGGCGGGGCTTCCCCACAGCCGGTGAGCAGCATCGCCACGGCGCTGACCGTAACGGTACCCACAACGGCACCGCGCTTTACTTTGTTCAAAAGCAGGTTCTTCAAGGTTCCTCCATAAGGTGTGTGGCCGCTGGGAAGGAATGCGTCAACACAAACAGGGGCTTACCTCGGCGACCGGAACAATGATTTCCAGCAGTTCAAGACAACCCGCATGTTGTGACGCACCTCTTACCTTGCGGTGCTACCCATCACACTAGTGGGCCAAAGCTACCGGCCGGTAGTGGAAAAGCGGTTGCACAGACCATTGTTGAGGAACCGTTATAGAGCCGTGATTCTCTTTGGTCGGAACTTTTGAGAATCCTTATGGCACATGGCGTTAAGGGCTTGACGTTCGACGGCTATTGGGCTGCTGGGCGCAGGGTGCGGAGGGCTGCCGCGCACAGCACCCGAATACCGACCGAGAGGGCCCGCTCATCCACGATGTAGTCACCGCGGTGGAGATCGTATTCCTCACCCCCGGGGACATGGGTGCCCAGGCGCATGAGGGACCCGGGGATTCCTTGCAGGAACCAGGCGAAGTCCTCACCTCCCATGGATTGAGGAGCAAGCACTACGGAGTCTTCGCCCAGCTCGGCCCGGGCTGAGGCCTCAATCACGGCGGTCTCATGTTCGGAGTTCACCACAGGAGGCACGCCGCGGGTGTGCTCCAGATGTACGTCCACACCAAAAGGTGCGGCCACCTGCTGCACTACATCGTCCAGCAACTCCCCTGCCGCGTGCCATGCTTCGCGGTCAAGGCAGCGCATGGTGCCACTCATGACGCCGTGGCCTGGAATGGCGTTGGGTGCGGACCCGGCATTGATTTGCCCCCACACCACGGAAACGCCGCTGCGGACATCCACTCGACGCGACAGCACCGAGGGAACATTGATGGCGATTTGAGCAAGAGCAAACACCAGATCTTCCGTCAGGTGTGGGCGGGAGGTGTGTCCGCCACGGCCGGAAAGCTCAATCTTGATGGTGTCAGAGGCGCTGGTGATGGGCCCGATGCGAGTGCCAATCTTGCCCACGTCAATACGGGGGTCGCAATGGAGGGCCATAATGCGCGGCACACCGTCCAAGGCGCCCTGGTCGATGCATGCGAGAGCACCTCCCGGCAGGGTTTCCTCGGCTGGCTGGAAAATGATCCGGACCCGGCCGCCGAGTGGCTTGTGTTCATGCATCTTGGCCAGGACCAGTGCAATGCCGAGCATCGAGGCCGTGTGAAAGTCATGGCCGCAGCCGTGGGTGACACCATGGTTGCGCGACGTAAAAGGAAGGCCGGTCTCTTCGACCACAGGCAGTGCGTCAATGTCTCCGCGCAGGGCGGTGGCGATCGGCCCTTCACCCACGTCAACAATGACCCCGGTTCCCTCGAGCCGCCACGGGGACAGCCCGGCAGCGCTCAAACGGTCAAAGATCTTGCCGGTAGTGCGGAATTCCTGAAAGGACAGCTCAGGGTGGGCATGCAGGTCACGACGGAATTCAATGACCTCATCCAACAAGGGTTCGAGCCAGGGGCCTACGGGCTCGGTCTTTTCTGTTTCCAGCGAGTAATTGCGCACAGCTCAAACTCTAGTCATGTCATTGCCGAGGCACGGCATTGGCGGCGCCGCGTTACTTTCTGCACTTCCTCCCCTTAAAAAACAACTAGCCCGCAGTAGTGGCTGAAATATCGCGTTTTCACGGCGTTTTTCGACCACTACTGCGGGCTAGTTGCAAAGCGGGTGCTGGGCGTTGGGATTAGAGGACGTCGGTGTTGCCCTGTGCCTTAAGCCCGTCGACGGCCTTTTTGACCAGCTGCGAATGCGCGCGCGTTGTGACAAGAAGGGCGTCGGGGGTGTCGACAACCACCACGTCTTGGATGCCGATAAGGGCAATGACGCGCTTGGTGTCGGAGACTACGATCCCGGTGCTGTCTTCGGTGAAGACGCGGGCGCCGTCACCAATGACCTTGACGTTCTTGCTTTCCTTGGCGCTGCTCAGCCGTGCGATCGCGGCGAAGTCACCAACGTCGTCCCAGCTGAAGTCCGCGGGAATGACGGCTACGTCTCCGGCGTCGGCTGCCGGTTCGGCCACCGCATAATCAATAGCAATTTTGGGCAGGGTGGGCCAGATACGGTTTTTCACGGCAACCCGCTCAGGGGTGTCCCAGGCCAGGGCAATTTCCATGAGGCCTTCGTACAGTGTGGGCTCGTTAGCCTTCAAGTGCTGAAGCAGCAGTTCCACCGGGGCCACGAACATTCCGGCGTTCCAGCTGTATTCACCGCTGGCAAGGTACTGTTCGGCGATTTCCTCGCTGGGCTTTTCCACGAACTTTGCCACGGCGTGGGCACGTGGGGCACCGGCAACAACCAACGGCTCACCTGTACGAATGTAACCGAACCCGGTGGAGGCGTGGGTTGGCTTGATGCCAATCGTGACGATCTTGCCCGTTGCTGCCGTGTAGATGGCCTCGCGCACGGCTTCCTGGAACTTATCGACGGGGCTGATGACCTGATCTGCGGCAAATGAACCCATGATCGCGGACGGGTCCCTCGTAAAGAGGATGGCCGCGGCTAGGCCAATGGCTGCACCGGAATCCTTGGGTTCTGTCTCCAACACCAGGTTCTCATCAGCGATCTCCGGCAACTGACGGCACACGGCTTCGCGGTGCGCGTCTCCTGTCACCAAGAGGGTGCGGTGGCCGCTGAGGGGTTCAAGCCGGTCATAGGTGGCGCGGATCAAGGTGCTGCCACTGCCGGTGAGGTCATGTAGGAACTTCGGGGCGGCAGCACGGGACAACGGCCAGAGTCTCGTGCCAACTCCGCCGGCCGGGATCACTGCATAAAACCTGCTCATGGGATCCGTGGCTACAAGCCCGGGCTCAACCGTTTTTTGCGTATTCATCATGACCACCATAGGCGATGCACATGTGCCAACACCTTCATTTCCGGGTGATATCCGCCAAAGTTCCACCCACGGTCGTAGCTCGGGAACACGGCGTCGGGCCTTATTAAACGTGGCAGGAACGGCCCTTACATCATCAATTTGAGACACGCCTGTGATTTGTCGCATAGAGCAAGGAGTGCCTAAGTTGAATATGCTGTTAGCGAAGCCTAAATTTAGGCTCAAGTATGAGTGCTCACGCCGTGTGCGTTTCCCCGCGTGGAACCACGCCAGCGCAACGGTGACGCAGGAAGGTTTATTCAGTGCCGACAAAACCAGCTGGCACTCTGTATCGCGGCCGAGAAGGCATGTGGTCCTGGGTGGGACACCGAATTACCGGTGTAGTTATCTTTATTTTCTTGTTGGTGCACGTTCTGGACACCTCTTTGGTGCGAGTTTCCCCAGAGGCGTACACAGCAGTTATTGGGGCGTATAAGAACCCCATCATGGGCTTGGGTGAAGCCGGACTCGTTGCAGCAATCGTGTTCCACGCCTTCAACGGCCTGCGCATCATTGCGATCGACTTCTGGAAGAAGGGTCCCAAGTACCAGCGCCAGCTGCTCTGGGGTGTTCTAGCCCTGTGGGCCGTGACGATGATCCCGTTCCTGATTCGCCACCTCACCATTGTCTTCTCTAATTTCTTCGGGGGGCACTAAATGAGCACCGACTCCATCGCCGCACCGCGCTCGAACAGCGCACAGTCGCCCAAGTACACGCGCAGCAAGGGATCCAACTCAAGTTTTGAGATGGTCGCCTGGCTGTTCATGCGACTCTCGGGTGTTGTTCTGATAGTTCTGATCTTCGGTCACCTCTTCGTTAACCTCATGGTTGGCGACGGCATCCACGCCATCGACTTCGGCTTCGTTGCAGGCAAGTGGGCAGATCCGTTCTGGCAGGTCTGGGACCTAGCCATGCTCTGGTTGGCCATGCTGCACGGCACCAATGGTGTCCGCACCATCATCAATGACTACGCCGAGCGCGCAGGCACCCGAATGACCCTCAAGACGGTCCTCTACGTCGCCTCCGCCGTGATTATCGTTCTTGGAACCCTGGTCATCTTCACCTTTGACCCGTGCCCTCCGGGTGCCGTCATTGATCTCCCGTCCTTCTGCACCGTTCCTTAATTAGGGAACAGGCCCGGGAGTACATCACCGGGCGATGTACGAAGTGAACACCAGTATTTTGCGCAGTAAATGAGAGAAAGAGCATCCAGTATGCAGGTCCATAAATACGACGTCGTAATCGTCGGGGCCGGTGGCGCAGGAATGCGTGCCGCCATTGAATCAGGCCAGCGTGCCCACACCGCAGTCCTGACCAAGCTTTACCCCACCCGCTCGCACACAGGTGCAGCCCAGGGCGGCATGTGTGCCGCCCTGGCCAACGTCGAAGAAGACAACTGGGAGTGGCACACCTTTGACACCGTCAAGGGTGGCGATTACCTGGTTGACCAGGACGCCGCGGAGGTCATGGCCAAGGAAGCCATCGACGCCGTCATAGACCTTGAAAAGATGGGCTTGCCGTTCAACCGCACGCCCGAGGGCCGCATTGATCAGCGCCGTTTCGGTGGCCACACACGTGACCACGGCAAGGCTCCGGTCCGCCGTGCATGCTACGCCGCCGACCGTACCGGCCACATGATTCTCCAGACCCTGTACCAAAACTGCGTCAAGCACAACGTTGAGTTCTACAACGAGTACTACGTGTTGGATCTGCTGACGGTAGAAGAGGAAGCCACCCGCGAGGACGGCTCCATCTACCTGCAGAAGAAGACCGCCGGCGTTGTCTCCTACGACCTGGCCACGGGCGAACTTCACATCTTCCAGGCCAAGAGCGTCATCCTTGCCACGGGTGGTGCGGGCAAGGTCTTCAAGACCACCTCCAACGC
>JBKKBD010000215.1:0-21644 GCA_046714315.1 Specibacter sp. | reverse complement strand
CCAAGCAGGGACCGCTCGCCGTAGTCATTGACGGCCGCTTCAATTAAGGCTCGGACGTCCTGACCCTGCCGGAGCGGATCAAGTCCCTTGCGGCGGATGAGTTCCCGAACTTCATCCTCAACTAATGCGAGCGCATCCAATCAGACCACTTCCGCCCCTTTGCGGTGTCTTCAACTCTGTGTTCAGGAGCCTAGCCCCGCAGACCATGGCGCGCTAGTGGCAATTCTCCAATCTGTGGATAAGTGCCCGTTGCACCTGCTGATGGTTGCTGCCTGCCATCAGCACCGCGGCGCCGCCTGACGAGCGTCCTACTCGGAAGGTATCTGTTTCCCCCACCAGCTGACATTTCCGAATTTGAATGAGCGCATCGGATAATCTATGAGCATGACCGCGCACTCCATTTACCTCGTCGCACCGTCGGGGAACCCAAATTTTGGCGATGAATTCATTGCAGCATCTTGGCTGCGATACTTGGCCAAAACCCAGCCCAACACCGAAGTTTATTTGGACTGCCCACACCCGGGGCTGGCCCAAGTGCTTTTTGCCGGCCTGCACCCCAAGCTGCGTGTCACCAATACGCTCTGGAGGGCTGTGGCAGAATCTGCCAGCCTAGCTCCTGCAGAAATGAGCGCTAAGGTCGCCGATTTGGTGAAGAACTTAGGATCTCCTCACTACGATCTCGGTCTTCTGAAATTGCGAGAGGCCCACTCACTGCACCTCTTGGGCGGTGGATACATCAACGGCCTCTGGCCCCAGCACTACGGCCTCATTGCTGGAATGCGTGCCGTGCGCGAGGTGTCGGGGGCCCGCCTGTATGCCACGGGGCTTGGACTCATGCCACTTGACCACGATGGAATCGTTGACGCCAATTCGCTGTTCAAGGGCTTCGAGTACGCCAGCGCCCGAGACGAGGCCAGCTCGCATGCCTTCGGCCTCAGACCGGGGATCGATGATGCATTCCTGGGCGTGAGCGCCGAGCTTGGACGGAACCCCTTGGCGTCCAACAGCCTCTGCATTTGCATCCAGAATGACACCTCAGACCACGATTACCTGGACAGCGCGGTGGCGCTCGCCCGCGAACGCATTGCCACGGCTTCGGCTGCCGGCCGCAGCGTTCACTACTTCGAAGCTATTCCGGGCTCCGACAGGGTTGCCTTCGAACAACTCCAGGACCTGATCCCGGAGGCGAACTTCATCCCGTTTTCCGAGATCTGGCTCAACGGTTTGCCCCTGGCTGCCAACCAGGAATGGTTGACAACCCGGTTCCATTTCCATGTGCTGGCCGCCACGGCCGGCGCCACGGGAACGGTGATTGGTGCCAAGGCCGGCTACTACGATGTCAAGCATCAATCAGTGCTGGATCTTGGCTCCGGTTGGAGCTACGTGGGCGCCGGCGGAGACGCTTCGGCTCCCACAAGCAACATCCTTCACCAAAATCTTCCCGCACTGGTGGCACGCAAACTGGCTGAGGCCGGCAAGCTTTACCCTGCGCCCTCAGGGGCCCAGGGCGAAGGATCGCTGGGGAAAAGTTTGCTGCGCTCAGTCAAGCGCCGGATTGGCGCGTAATTGCGGTGGGCTAGGTGGCGGCGTAACCCAGGGGGTTCTCACGCTGCCAGCGCCAGTGGTCTTCACACATCTGCGCCAGGCTGCGGTGCGCGGACCAGCCCAGGTCGGCCAGGGCCGCTGACGGGTCCGCGTAGCTGACTGCAGCATCACCGGGTCGGCGCGGGGCAAACTCGAACGGGACGGGCTTTCCTGCGGCATCACCAAACGACTGGATGACTTCCAACACAGAGGAACCGTTGCCTGTTCCCAAGTTCCACCGGAAAACGCCAGTGTGATTCGGCAGGTAGTCCAGCGCGGCCAGGTGTCCAGCGGCCAGGTCCATAACGTGAATATAGTCACGAACTCCCGTTCCGTCCGGCGTCGGGTAGTCGTTGCCGAACACCATAACCTTCTCGCGGCGACCCACGGCAACCTGTGCCACGAACGGCAGCAGGTTGTTGGGAACACCTGTGGGATCCTCACCAATCCGGCCGGATTCGTGCGCCCCGACCGGGTTGAAGTAGCGCAGAAGTGCCACCCGCCAGGTCGGGTCGGCAGCACCGAGGTCGGTCAAAATGTCCTCGATTTGTTCCTTGGTGCGGCCATAGGGGTTCGTGGCATCCAGCGGCATCTTCTCAATGAGGGGGACTTCCTCACTGGCGCCGTATACGGTGGCTGAGGAGCTAAATACAAGTGTGCGGACGCCGTACTTGTCCATCGCAGCCAAAAGGTTCAGTGTGCCAACAATATTGTTTTGGTAGTAGCGCAGCGGCTGGGCAACAGATTCACCCACGGCCTTGAGCCCGGCGAAGTGAATAACAGCGTCAATTCCAGCCGTTGCAAACACGGCGTCCACTCCGGCTGCGTCGAGCAAATCCAGCTCAACGAATTCCGCATGCCTGCCCGTTAGCTCCTCAACCCGGCGCAGTGACTCTGCCGATGAATTTGCCAAGTTGTCCAAAACGACGACGTCATGTTGGGCTTCTAATAGGCAAAGCACCATATGTGAACCAATGTAGCCGGCGCCGCCGGTAACCAAAACCTTCATGCAGCCCAGCATATACGGCATACTGCATGCGTCCGGTATTACCTCAGTCCATTAACTTTGGCCACACTCGTCTCACGTGCAACACCGGCGGTATGCTGTCATAGGTACCGAACTGGAACAACGACTTGACTCGCCGTCGTGCAACCGTCCCCGGCGCACCCACTCCACCAACGCCAAAAGTCCTGGAGCTCTTCACCATGGTTACTGCCCGGCCCCTGCCAGCAAACGGATTTACCCCGTCCCGCGTTCGGAGCTTCCTCACGTTAGTCGGCACCGGTGTAATTGCACTGTCCGTGACTGCGATGCTAGGTATCACACCTGCCGTTGCAGAGTCTTCGTCTGACGTCGCATCGGAGCCTGCCGCACAATCAACGAATACCGCCGCGCCAGGCCACACCAGCACTTCGGCCCCGGAATCTCAAGGACCACTAGCCCCGGCCACCTCAACGGCGGAGCCTCACGCCCCGACCGTGGTGACCTCCCAGGAGCCGCAACCATCCGGAACAGGAGTCGCTTCTGCTGACATTGCCACGCACGGAGCTTACATGGGAATCGGTCTTGCCGGTGAAGCCCCTAGCCAGCAGCAACTGCTCCGTGGAACCGACTCCGAATCACCATTGTCAGCCTCAATTGCTCAGCCCCTTGCCAGCGCAACGCCTCCCGGCGTTCTGGGCATGGACGTCAGTGGATGGCAGGCTGAT
Organism: Specibacter sp.; assembly: GCA_046714315.1. Taxonomy (GTDB): domain Bacteria; phylum Actinomycetota; class Actinomycetes; order Actinomycetales; family Micrococcaceae; genus Specibacter. The sequence continues at coordinate 18,350 of JBKKBD010000215.1, read as the reverse complement.
AGCGCCACCCATTCGATCAGCCAAGTTAACTGGACCGAGCAGTGGAGGATGGGGGCGCGCTTCGTTTACGTCAAGGCAACGGAGGGAAATTCGTTCCGCGACAATTCCTTTTCGTCCCACTTCACAGGTGCGTCAAAAGTCGGCATGCTGCGAGGTGGCTACCACTTCGCCCTCCCCAACCAATCCGGCGCCATCACCCAAGCTGACTTTTTCGTCAACAACGGCGGAGGTTGGAGTGCAGACGGAAAAACAATGCCTCCGCTTTTGGATATCGAAAATAACCCTTATGGCGCCAGTTGCTACGGTCTGAGCCCCTCACAAATGGTGTCCTGGATCGGCGCTTTTTCAAAGCGAGTGCAAGCCCGTACTGGCCGTCTTCCCATGATCTACACCAACTATTACTGGTGGCAAGATTGCACCGGAAATTCAAAGGCCTTCACAAACCAGCCCCTACACATCGCCGCCTACGGCACGACCGATCCCTGGATTCCGGGCGGTTGGACGAACTACAGCGTGTGGCAATATAGTTCCACCGGTCCCTTCGCCGGTGACTCGAATACCTGGAATGGAACGCAAACAAGCCTGAACGCATTTGCCGCCAAGGCCACGGCACCCGTAGCACCGCCGGTGGAGCCACCAAGCACCCCCTCGATTGCCTCTCCTGCAGATCTCGTTGCCGCCGACACAGCAGGTGCCCTGTGGAAGTATCCGGCCAACGGCTCCGGAGGCTTTGGCACACGCAAGCAAATCGGCCAAAGTTGGACTAGCATGCGATCCATCACGGTCATCGATTGGAACTCCGACGGCATCCTTGATCTATTGGCCCAACGAAACAACGGCTCGTTGTCCGTATACAAAGGACTGTCCGCGGGCGGTTTCTCCGCCGGTCAGATGCTCGCCTCGTCAGGCTGGTCAGGATTTCAGCTAACGGTTGGCTACTGGCTCAACTCGAGCAAGTACCCACAGATACTGACTCGAAGCACGAATGGCGATCTCAACGTCTGGGCTAACCCGACTGGCACTTCACTCGGATCGGCGACAAGATTCGCGCAAGGTTGGAACGGCATTAACCTAACCATGGTGGACTACGACGGCGACGGGCGCCAAGATCTTCTGGCCCAATACCCCGACGGCGTGCTGAGGCTTGCCCGATCCAACGGATCGGGAACGTTCATCAACGAAGCACGCAAGACCATTGGCACAGGCTGGAATGCCTTCACCAGCGTCTCTGTATACAGCGACTTCGCTTTTTCCGGGTCCACCGGGCTAATCCGCAGAACGACATCTGGTGCAATCAACTACCTTCCAGTTCCGGGCAATTCATCCTTCGGCGCCGCATCGACAATAGGCGCTGGCTGGGGTTCTTTCCTGATTGCAGGCGGGGAAAACATCAACCAACCTCAGCCGCCCTTGTCTCCCCCAGCACCGAGAGCTGCACCTGGCAACAGCAAGGCAACTATCACAGCGACCAAGAATCCAAGTGGCGCCGCAGCTACGAGTGTTTCCATCACCGCCTCACCGGGAGGTGCTGCATGCAGCATTGCAGCGGCGTCTGGAACGTGCACCGTGAACGGACTGACAAACGGAACGACGTACACGTTTAGGGCTGTGGCCAAGAACGCTGTCGGTACATCTTCGATGTCGGCGGCCAGTTCAGCAATCGTTCCGTCCGCACCGGTCCACCGCGTGGCAGGAACAGACAGATACGCGACATCGGCTGCTATCTCCAAAGCTACCTTCGCCACCGGTGTCGGTACCGTCTACATCGCCAGCGGCACAACCTACCCCGACGCCCTCTCAGGCGCAGCAGCGGCCGGCACACTCAACGGCCCCGTCCTCCTATCAACTCCCACAGGACTCCCCGCCGCCACAAAGACCGAACTCACCCGCCTCAAACCCAAACGAATCATCATCCTCGGCGGCACCGGAGCCCTCAACAACACCGTCCAAAGTGAGCTGGCCCAGTATGTACCGTAACTGGAACCGTCAGGCAGCCTAGGCTGTTTTTGAAGATCTCCCCCGATTGGCAATCCGAGCAATCGCCTCCTGCCAAACCACAACTTGTGATTCGGCAGACAGAGGCTTGGCGGCCGCGTCGGCGGCACGTTTCCAACCTGAAATGGTTTCGGGAGTCAGCGATACAAGTGTCTTTCGCAGTGACTCAGCCGAAAAGTCTTCCGTGATGGCGCCCAGGCCGTGTTCCTTGACGAGACCCACCATGGCAGGCGAAGGCCCTACGATCAGGCCGATGCGGGCCTGGACCGCTTCAAAGAACTTGTTCGGCAAGGCATTCTTCAAGTTAAAGTTTGTGGGCGGCAGGAAAACCACCGAGACGTCGTATTCGCTCAAGGTCGCAACAAGTTCCTTGTACGGCACGGGATCACGGAACTTAATGGACGGCACGGAGGCCGCCTGTGCCTTCAACTCGGCGACGTAGTCCGGTTCGTTGGGCATGACTATCATGTCGAGGGTCAGCCACTCCGGGGCATCCTTCATGGCCTCGATGAAGTTTTCCAGTTTGCGGTAGCGCTGACCGGCCGCACTGTGGATCAGGCGCACCTTATCGCCAACGGGCGTCACGGTGCCTTCAGCGTAAGGTGCCGCGTTGGTGACCACGCCTGTTGGCGTTCCATAGTCTTTGAGGTACTCGTCGGCAATTCCCTGCGAAACCGATGTCACGGATGCGGCCGAGGATAGGTAGCGCTTGCATAGCCACCTCATGAAGGGCGCAATGAACACCCGCCATTTGAGGTTGTCTTCTTTTTCCCTCGGGGCAAACTCGTGCAGGTCTGAGTGCACGCCTAATTTCGCGTCCAGCTCAAGGGCCAGCGGCAGGGTATTGAGGTCGTTGGCCAGGATGATGTCGAAGTGACCCTTGGGCAAAATGGCGCGTGCCGCTTGAACGGCGGGCAGGCCGTCGTAGACCTTTTGGTATTGACGACTGATCAGCCCGACCTTGTCCGATGGCCATCCGCGGGAATCCTCTGGCAAGGCGTAGTGCTCGGCCACGCCGTCGGGTGCGGCACCGTACGCACAGGTGACAACACGGTATTTATCCTTGAACAGTTCTACCTGTTTGAGCACACGGGGGTCAGACCGAAGAGGCGAAAAGCTAAGGATAAGCAAGGAGGGAAGATCAGTCATGCTTCCATTATCGCCGATCAGAAAGGCGCCTCTTACAAGGTGCCCCGTGTCACCGGCTAGAACACGCGACGTAGAAGAGGCACCTTCAGTGCCAGCAAGGACACCGCAAAACTGCCCAGCAAAGTCGCTACATAGGCCACGGCGATGGCCCAGAAGGAGTCGGCTGAGAGGACAGACGGAACGTTGAGCCTGATGGCCTCGAAGATCACCAAGTGCACCAAAAATACGCCAAACGAGGCATTCGATAGGGAAACCAGGAGCGCCCCTGCCCAGTGAGGAACCCGGATGAACTTAGCCAGCGAAAGCCCGACGACGAACACACCTATCGCCGTCGCCGCAACTCCCGCCCCAAGATAGGAAATGGACAACATTCTATCGGCCCACGGGAAAACGCCCCGATGCCCAAAGTGCCAAATGGTAAAGAGTATGAGAGCGACCGTCACGATCGAAACGGCGATGAGGGCTAAGCCCCTGAGGCGAACTCTCCGGAGGGCATATCCCGCAACGAAGTACCCAACGAACGGCACCCAATACGTAAAGATATTCATGGGAATCGGCCGGGAAACATCAAAGTAGCCCAAAATGCCGGGTGCCATATATGCCAGAACTGTTGCAGCCAGCAGCACCCCGGCAGTGATCAAAACCCGCCTGTCATCGGCGGCAGCGAAGAAGGTCGCGAGGATCGGTGTGATGGCATAGAGCCCCACAATGAGCCAGATGAAATAAAGCTGTGTAAAAACAGAACCGTCATAGATCAGCTGCAATACTCGGGACGCCGAGAGGTCCTCATGCCGCATCCAGATCCGCACGCCAATCAAGTACACGGCGTTCCAGATAATGAGAGCCGGCACCAGACGGGCAGCTCTTTTGCGGTAGAAGGTCATGGGCGCGGCGCTAGCTTGTCGCGAGCCTAAGAGGAGCGCTCCTGAGATCATGACAAAAACCGGAACAACCCAAATAAATCCAATGTCAATGGCGACAGCAGCCCACCAACCGCGGCCCGCTTTCGGCTCGGCTCCAACACGGAGCCCAAAAACGTGAATGGCCACTACCCCGCAGATGCTGATGATCCGCAGCATGTCTAGGCCGTAGTCACGGCCTGCTCTGGCGCCGCCCTGCACCGTTGTCGTCCCAACACGGGAGGTCTTGTTCATTCGCCGGCAGCTTTACCCTGTTCTGGGCTGTAGACACCGTTCCCGGATTCAATCGCCAGGGCGAAGGCCTGGGGAGAGTCTGTCCGGTTGATCTCATCTAGGGCAATCCGGCGTGACAGTTTGGTCGTTGTGGTTTCCATGTGGCGGAAGCGCTGGTACGTCGTCGCCATGAACACCAGAAAACTAACGATCAGCCCGTACAAGACCAGGTCGGTGCCACGACCGATGCCAAAGAAACGCGCGAGCTGCGACAGCAGCCCCGGGAAGAAGATCGACAACGCGGCAACGCAGGCAAACAGCACCAACATGATGCGCCGAATGGCCAAATGCCGGGCATTCGATCCGCCACGCATGAGCGCCAGCGACACGATGATGACGGCAAGAACAAGAACAATCTGAACAACTATTTGCACAATGTCACCTAAACAAAAGGTCAGCGATGATGTTGACCGAATTCAGCAAGGACTGCCCCTTGGCCTTGGAATAATCGGTGTAGATAATTTCCACGGGCTGCTCCACCCATTTCGGTTTCATTTCGGCAATCTGGTGGACCAGTTCCGAGGCATGCGCCATACGGTTCTGCGTCAGATGGATACCTCGGGCGACCTTGGGACTAAAAGCCCGGAGACCGTTATGGGCATCCGTGAGTGCCATCCCGGTGGCCATGCGTGACTGAATCGCTGCAGTGCGGAGAACCAAACGCTTGGCTGCGGACATCTTCGTGCGTTTGTCCAGGAAGCGAGAGCCCAGAACAATTTCGGCTTCACCGGACTTGATACGCTCGGCCATCAGCTGCGCATCGATGACGCGGTGTTGTCCGTCAGCGTCAAAAGTAATGATGCAATCTAGCTCCGGGTCTCCTAGTGCATACTCAATTCCGGTCTGCAGCGAGGCGCCTTGCCCAAGGTTGACAGGGTGCTGCACGACCACGGCTCCTGCCGCGCGGGCTGCCTCTTGGGAACCGTCGGTACTGCCGTCATCGACACAGACAACGTAGGGGAATACCTCTCGCAGCCCAGTGATGACGGTGCCAACAACTGACGCCTCGTTATACATAGGGATGACTATCCAGGTTCGACTCACCGCACAAGTATCCCACAGCGGCGACAGGCCAGAGAATCAGCCATGCTCAGGCACCCGTCAATACCTTTATGGCGTGCACCATGGCAATGGGACCATGGACCAGATGGGCCCCTGTTTGTCTGCGCAAGCCCCAAACCGTCCGGATGGCGCTGGGGTCCGCCGAGACCACCACGGCCGATCCCCGAAGTTGCTTCAGATGCGTTTTATCGCGCACCAAGCTTCTCGCGACGCTGCGTGATTCAAGATTGTCTTGCAGGAGTCGTCCAAGAACTCCGACGGGGCCGGGTTTACCCGCAAGAAGCTCGCAGAAGACTGCGATTTTCCCTTTCGGGGCTGCGTTCAGCGTCAGTAAGGCGGTGTCCGATTCGTCTACCTGGATACTCTCCGAATCATCACTGACATGGATGATGTTCAGGGCAAGCGTCCATTTCGATGCGTCAACGGCGCCACGAGCGCGGGTGCAAAGATCATTGACGACCGCTTCTGGGTGCGGTGTTTGACCGGCAACGATGCTGATGTTGAGTATTTTCGGCGCCATCATGACTCATCCTTAACTACATGCTTTTCCGCGTGTCCGACAGCCGTCTTGCCCACGATCGAACGCAATTCGGAAATGACCGGCTCGAGTATTGCGGTTCGGTCAAACTGTTGGCCGTATTCCCAGGCGGCCTTCCAGCGTTCATCGTCCGGGTTCATCAGAGCTTGTGCGGCCTCGCTAAGTGCCGCCGCAATGCCCTCTTCGGAGAGGTCCTTGGCAGGGAACCACAGGGGATAGTCCCTGAGTAGATCCGTTGCCGCGTTTCCGAGGTCATGGACGGAGACGATGGGAAGTCCCGTGGCGAGGTATTCCGCGGTTTTTCCGCCCGTGACGTATTTTCCGGTAGAGAGGAGCAGAATCAAGACATCTAGGCTGCCGTAGAAATTGGCTACCTCTCGTTTTGATATTGGCCCCTCGTAGCTAAGTCCGTCTCCCCGTGATGAATCAAAGGCAGACAGTACCTCTGCCGGCGCCGCACCTGAGGCGCTGAGCTTGCCTCGGAAGATTCCATCCGCGCTTTGACCGGATTCAGCGCCAAACGCTTTCTCCCACGCCGCGAAGAAAGGCTTCAATGGCATATTGACGTATTGCAACGTTCCTAGATATCCGAAGCGAGGACGCACCGTTGACCGAATAGCCGGTTGTGCATGGCCCGGCTGCGGGTCGAAACCGTTGGCGACGACGCGCATTTTTTCGGTGGCAAACGGGTAACGCAGGGCGTACTCGCTACGGATCTGCTCATTTACAAACCACACCTGAGCGGCATCGCGCAGGTAGTCGCTTTCGATCTTTCCCAGTTCGGAATCCACGGCGAAATCTTGGGCTCCCGTGATGGTGTTGAAAGCCCAAGCATCCCGATAGTCGAGCACAAAGGGGACGCCAGCGAGCGACTGTGCCACACCGAAGGAGACATAAGGACTCGCCGATGCCATGACGAGGTCAACCGGATGCTCCGCATGAACTTTTTGGGCTGCAGCCGAGGCTGGCGCAAGCCATGCCGCATGAAAATCTTCGGGGAAACCCTTCCTGGTCCGACGTCGAAAGAGTTCCTTCCAGAGGTAGGGCGCTTCGATCCGCAAGCGAGAATACCGCCGCAAATCCCGGCGCGCTGGTTCTTCGGCCCCGCCATCGTCCACGTTGACAATTCGGATTCGTGAATCGATTGATTCAACGAGCCCCTCGTCGGTGCCAGAGATCTGAGACCACACGGTGGGGTCAACCGTGATGACTGTGACGTCCCAGCCGTCTTGAGCGAAGGCGTTAGCCACGGCCGTGCACCTGTAGACGGATGAAGCGGTGCTGGGTGGGAAGGAAAAGGCAATGTATAAAAGGTGCGGACGGGTCATATCCTATTTCTCCAACACTTTGGTGTATCCGGCCTCAAGCACGGGAATGAGCGAGCGTGCCGAATGGTTTTTCAGCACATAGTCGGGTCCTGCAAGTCTGCGGGAGAGCGCAAGCGGATCTTTAAGGGACTCCCTCACGGCTTGCCCAACATCGGCGCGTGCCACAGATACCGTCGCGATGTCTTCCGCGTATCCAGGGTCTTGATCGGCAAACACCGTGGGGACACCTATCCCGATGGCTTCCAATTCGCTGGCCGCCAAAATTCCTGCGACCTGCCCAACGGCAACGTGCGCGCGAGCAATCTCCTGCAAGAATTGCGTCTTGGACATCTTCGGAAGCAATGTCACGCCCAGCTGGGCGACCTCCGTAGCGCGGTCGCCCCAGTCGAGGGCAACAACGTCGACATCTTGATCGGCCAGGGCTGCCACAACATCTGCCGCTGTTTGAACCCACGCATCGCCACCCTTGGAAGCGTCCCAGCGCGATGTGAAGAAAACTCGGGGTTTCTGGGCCGGCGCCCACGCCGGCAGTTGTTCCATGGCGATGGGGACAGGTAAATACTCGGCGTCGGAACGGGCCTGCTCGGCTTTTTCGCGTAGATCTGGTGTCGTGTACCAAACCTGACCGGCGCCATCAATGTCTGCCTTGATGGTGGCGTGATGCTGTTCCTGCCAATAATTCTCACGAATATCCGTGCCATGCAGGGTCAGCGCATAGGGGCGAGCGAATTTACCTCTGGCCCACTTGGCCCGGCCACCCATGTTGACATGCCACAGCTGAGTGCGCGGGTAGGCGGCTGCCTGTTCAACAAGAAAACGGTAATAGGCAGCCTTAGTGCCGCCCCTTGTCCACGGTCCCTGAATAAGCTTCCAAGGTTTACCTTGCAGCTTCCCTGCTTGCACAATGTTCGAGCCGACATCGGCGCAATCGAAAAGTTGCGTTACCCGGATTTCCTTATTCATGTTCCCATTGTCCCATTGTCCGTGACCCCACAATCGTTTCCCGCGGCACGCCGCGGTTGCGTGGAAGCGACTTCGAGCACAGCACACACCTGAGCACATCTGAGCGCCGTAGTATGGACAGAACTGTTCCACTGCCGTTCTGGAGTAAAACTTGAAAAATCTGCGCCGCACACTTGGCCAGCTATTACCGCTTCTCCCATCGAGCGCGAGAAAATTTCTTCTTTTGTTCGCGTCGCTTTCCTCTGTGTTGGTACTTGTCGATGCGGCGGCCCTTGGCGTCTTTGCTCTCGTGCTGAACGCCATCATGGGCATGGCGAAGGGCGCCGAGACAATCAAGCTACCCGTGCTTGGAACGATTTCGCAAGAAGTGGGCCTCATCGTGTTGGTCTCTGCGGCGAGCCTCATGATATTGAAGTCCTTCCTGAATATTTGGCTTCAGTGGGTGTCGACAAGAAAGTTTGCCGACTATGAATTAGAAATCGGCACGATCCTCTTCCAGAGTTATATCCGGGCGCCTTGGACATCACGCCAAAACAGGTCAACGACCGAGCTGGTGCGAATGATCGACGTCGGAATTGCCAACACCATTGCCGGTGTCTTGAATCCCGCGGTATTGCTGCCAGCGCAGGCCCTGACATTCGCCTCAGTTCTGGTGATTTTGGTGGCGGCTTCCTGGCAGACGGCAATCATCACCGTGATCTATCTGGGCCTGATCGCAGCGTTCCTCTACCTGTACCTGTCAAAGAAGTCCTACGAGGCTGGCCGGATCAACCGAGACTCTGCCATGCGCATGTCAACCTTGGTGTCTGAGATGTTGGCTGCTTTGAAGGAAATCACGCTTCGCGACAAGGCCAACGAGGTCGCCGATGTTGTTTACATCAGCCGCGAAAAGGCTGCTCGTTCACGCTCCAATATTCGTTTCCTGGCCGCCGTTCCCAAGTTCGTTATTGACATGGCGCTCATCGGTGGCTTCCTGCTCATCGGCACTGTCGGGTACTTCACCGGTGGAATTGGCACGGCCATGTCATCCGTGGCCATCTTCGCGCTGGCCGGCTTCAAGATGGTCCCTGCCCTGACCACGATCCAGTCGCAGGTGACGTTGGTGCAGTCCACGCTTCCCTACACGGAGCTGGTCATGGCGGACATCCGTGAGGCCGAAGACTTCCGCAAGAACGCCGAAAAGCTTGGTAAGACCCCGATCGAGGGCGAACCCAAGGTCCTGGACCTGCGCAATGTTGAATTTACTTACCCTGGCGCCGATGCACCGGCGGTCACCAACATCAACCTCGTGCTCCCTATGGGATCATCCGTGGGCGTTGTAGGCCAATCCGGAGCAGGCAAGTCAACCCTCATTGACATCTTCCTTGGCTTGTTGGTCCCCTCTAGCGGCTCCATGACGCTGGACGGCACCCCTCTCGAAGATGTCCTGGCGGATTGGCGCAAGCGCGTCGGTTACGTGCCCCAAGAGGTAGCCATCTTCGACGGCTCCGTGGCTCAAAATGTTGCGCTCTCGTGGGGCGGCGATGTTGACGAGGAACGCGTCCGAACGGCTCTGGAACGCGCTCAGCTCCTCTCCACCATCGATGCTCGGCCCAACGGCATTCATGGCCGGGTTGGCGAACGTGGCGGCTCACTCTCCGGCGGTCAGCGTCAGCGTTTGGGCATTGCCCGCGCCCTCTACATGGATCCGCTGGTTCTGGTCCTTGACGAGGCCACCAGCGCCCTTGACACCGCAACAGAGGCCGCGGTGGCCAAGGCTATTGCGGAACTGCACGGCGATATGACCGTCATCTCGGTGGCTCACCGACTCTCGACCATCCGCGATAACGATATGGTTTGCTACATGAAGGATGGCAGTATCGTCACGCAGGGCTCCTTCGACGAGGTAGTCCACAACAACTCGGAGTTTGCCCAGCAGGCATCGCTCGCCGGGCTGTACACGGCGCCCGGAGAAGTCTCCCGCTCCGTTGCCGCGACGACGCCCGCCGAATAACGAACTAGCAGAGGCTAAGACACAGGCACCGTCTTAGCCGCTGATGCGCCGGTAGAGTTCCTGTAGTCGCGGCACATAGACGCCGGCATCATAACGCGGCACGGCCCAGTCAGCTCCTCCTAAGCGAGTCGAACTGCCCCGCGGGTCCACCACGGCCTCAACAACCTGAGCAACGACGTCGGACAGCTCGCCTTCCATGACAGGGGGCGTGCTCCCGTCGTCGGGCCTGGGCAGGCGACTACCCAGTGCCGCCACCGGAAGCCCCATGCACATGGCTTCAAACTCACTCGTAGAAAAGTAGTTCGACGCCTGCCCGATCCCCACCGCGGAGCGGCTGAGTTGTTCGTAATACTGCTGCTGCGGCATCTTCTCCAGCAGCCGAACACCGTGAGTCTCCGCCTGAGCCGCGCCCGGACCCCAATTCAGGCCCACTAGATCTGCCTTGCCCGCCAAGGCCCGAGATAGCTCTTTGGCTAGCTCCAGCTGCTTGCCGACACCCTTATCGTCATCCCACCGCGAAATAAACATCACCTGCGGTCGCGACGCGGGATTCCACTGCGGAAGCCTGGGCAAGTCAACTACCGAGGGAAAGAACTCAGCGTCTGATCGGGCCGTTGTGGCGTCGTCTTGATTATCGGTATTGGCATAAAAGACATGGGCAGCCCCATCGATGGCCCGTTGGATTTCATCGTGGAAGGCAGCGGCTTTCCACTGTTGCCGGATGTCCGTGCCATGTAACGTGAGAACATACGGGCGCTCGGGCATAGCGCGCTCCTTGATCAGCCTCACGCTCGTTCCGTAGTGCACGTGGACCACGTCCGCCGTTTGCAGGGCGGCCCGGCGGCGCAACATATACGGGACAAAGCGGGCCTTGGCCAGGAGCGGATTTTTAGGTGCGACGGTCATGGGACGCACCTTCTCAGGCGGCAGATAGTCCCAGTTGATCCCGGCTCGGCCGGCGGCACTCACGAGGGAACGTGCCACGAAGGCACAGTCGTTGAACTGAAGTACTTTAGCCTCGGTGGGCATCTTTGGGGCTCCTGCAATCGGCAATGGTTCGGTTACCTTAGGTTTGTAGCTTGCTCAGGCTCGGGCGAGAGCCGCCGTATACGCCTCATCGAAGAGTCGTCCCACAGCCTCGGGCGAGAAGCGTGCACGGATAGGAGCCGCAAGCTCCTCCGCCGTCACATGCTCAAAGGCCGCAACGGCAGAAATGACGGCCGCGCCTAAAACTTCGGGAGTCGCCTCGTCCACGAGTCTGCTGTTGGAATCGTCGGCGTAGTCGCTGAATCCACCGACACGAGTAGCAACAACGGCTCGTCCAGCCGCCAGCGCCTCGGCGGCAGAGGTAAAGAAGTTTTCCTGTGCGGTAGGGAGGAAGAATAGGTCTGCTGCCGATAAATGCGCGGCAACCTCGGCGGGACGGACGGATCCGGCAAGAGTGACCTGCTCGGTGAGGTTCAGCTCGGAAATCAGGGCCTCACAATCAGCTCGTTGCGGACCTTCTCCAACCCAGGTCAGGTGGGCGTCCAGTCCCTGATCACGCAGCCAGGCAACAGTCTTGATGGTCGTTATGGGACGCTTGCGTTCGATGAGCCCACCCACGGCCACCAGCCGCAGAGGTTTTCCGAAGGCCGTCGGGACAACCGCTCCCCTGCCCTTCACGACGCAAGGCACCACACGGGCTGCGTTGGCTCGGGCGAACTTCTGCATCTCCGCTGCCAACTGCCCCGTCACTCCCGTGACAATATGCGGGAAACGAAGCACCGTGCGTAGCCCGGACAGCTTCTCCCAGAGCGGGGAAACACTCGCCGGGTTAACCACGCCGTTCCAATGCTCCGTGTGGACCCATGGTCGTCCACGCCCTATGGCCGTGCGCGCAGTCCATGCTGGCAAGGCCGCCAGAATGGAGGAGAACGCCATGGTGTGAATGAGATCGGCCCAGGCCATCTCCTTATGCAGCAAACGCTCTGCGGCAAGGACGGTTAGTGGGCGCTTCGGATCCGCCAAAACACGTCGAACAGGGGTACCTTCCCACTCGCCAAGCAGGGCCGCAGGCATTGCCAAGGTCGTGCCAAGCCGGACGTGCACAACACGTACCTCGTGGCCCTGACCGCGAATAGCCTCAACATGTTCGGCGTTGAAGGGCGCCTCGGCGGGGTTCTCCTCGTGCGGGTACCAGGTGGCAATGACCAGGATCTTCATGGGTTCCTTGAAATGGGTGTGAGGGGCGGGAGACTGTCAGGGGAAAACGCTAGGAGAGCAGCGCCGAGGCGCTCATGAACCGGAGCGGTGCCTCTGGATGCAACAGTTGGGAGAAATCACGCGGCAGCCAGGTCCGGGGGTTTGTAAACGTTCGACGAAGTGTCGCCAACGACTTCATGGCGCTCAGGTCACTTTCCTGTCGGACCACGGCGTCCAGCAGATCACGATCCGCCAACGACAGGGGGCGGGCAGCGCCCGGGGCGGCAAACAATAGCGTTCGTGCCACATCAGCCATTTCTGCTGCGTCGATGGCGTTCCAGCTTCCGCTATCGGCGCGCAGGAACACGTGCCCAAAGACATGAACGCGCAGCATCTTGGTGACAAGAGCGGACTTTTGGGTCCCGGCCAGCGTGGCAAACCACTCAGAGGTAACTAAGTCGGTGGCGAAGGCGAGATCTTCACTCACGCTACGTGGCGTGGCCGTGACTCGAAGGACCGCATCGTCGTGCACGAGGTAGCGCGGCAAGCCGCGACCATAGCTGATCTTGGCATCGGAGAACCACAGTTGGGCAGAGAATGACTGGTCCTCCCCTGTTGCGTATTTGGTGGGGAATTCAAGTTTCAGGGACCGCACGAGGGCCAATTTCATGAGTCCCAGTGGCGCGGTACGGTAACTCAGCCGATCCGCTACGGGGTTGAGGTCGCTCCGTCGCCCCCGCCGCACCACAGGTGTCCGGATAGCGCCGGCACCCGCGTGGGCCATGGGTGCTACCAAAACGTCCGCGCCATCCTGTTCGGCAACGTTGACCCAGCTGGTGAGTGCGCCCGGCTCCAGTGAGTCATCGCTTCCCATGATGGAGACCCAGGTGCCGGTGGCCAGCGAGATTCCATGGTTGAAGGGCCCCGCCGGGCTCTTGATGCCGTCCGAATACTGCACAAAGCGAACCCTGTCCCGGTGTTCGGGCGCCACCCGAGAACGAATTGCCGCAACAGCGGTGTTGTGGCAGACGACTGTCACTCGCAGACGGTTGCCGGCAGCAGCTTCCGTTGGCAGCCCTGACGCCATGAGCGATGCCACGGTACGCTCAATGGGTCGGTCCGGCGTATGTACGGCAATGACCACGTCGACGAGCACTGAGTCCTGAATATCGTTGTCCACCCAGTAAGGTTATCGCGGAACCTCGGAACGAAGCCTGCACAGGAGAACCCGGCCATGAGCCAGAGCATTGAAGTAGTCATACCCGTGCACGATCCGGCACGGCCATTAGAACGGGGCCTGAGATCAATTTTGAGCCAGCAAGCCGATCTGGCGGCTGTTGGCGTTGAGCTCCGTGCCACCGTGAGTTGCCACAATATTCAGATTGGCGACATCAAAAATAGTGTCCCTGATGCCCTGGCGGCAAGCGATTCCGTGAGCTGGTTCCACCATGGTGATGGGATAAAATCACCAGCGGGTCCACGCAACGCAGCACTTGATCAGAGTTCCGCCACCTTCCTGTGCTTCCTTGATTCCGATGACTATCTTGAAGCCGGTTCACTCGCTGCCTGGTGGCAGCTTGCCACGGCCAGGACGGCAGCTGCCGTCATCGCACCGCTCAGAACACCCGAAGGAAGCATCCTCCGCTCGCCGAGAATTCGTCCGAGCAAGCCTGCCGTCCTCAACGCGGTCAAGGACGGCCTAGCCTATCGCAGCGTTCCCTATGGTCTGCTGCGCCGGTCAGCACTGCTGGCCATCGATTTCCGATACGCGGAAGGTATTGCGACGGGCGAAGACATTGCCAGCACGCTCAAGCTCTGGTTCCGGGCCGGCACCATTTGCTACCCCTACGATGCACCCGCCTATTACCAGACCGACGATTCCGGTCCGAACCGTGTCACAAGTTCCTTGCTACCCCTGGCCGAAGAATTTGCTTGGTTGGACGGCCTCCTGACGGAGCGGTGGATTCTCAGTGCTTCAGAGGCTGAACGGCAGGCCGTGGCCCTGAAGATCGTGCGCGTTCACGGCGTGGGGGCCCTCCTCCGCCGAGCCGTCCATGTACCCGTAGACGGTCAGGAGCCGTGGAACGGTGTTGAATGCCGCCGCTGGGGTGTGTTGTTGGAGAATCTGCGAACATTCGCGGGAGGTGCCCTACCTGCACTCTCGCGGAAGGACGCCACTCTTTGTCTCGCGGCGACCAAGGCGGAGAACCAGCAGCAGCTGCGGTCCGCCGTCGAACATCACCAAAAATCTGGGCGGCAGGGGGAACTCCTCACCGATAATCCGAGGGCTCTGCTGTCGCGTGATTCGGTGCTGCGACATTACGTCAACGAGCAGCTTCGCTCAAAAACCGGGGTTTATGCCACACCGCGGCTCTAGCCCGGTGCCATGAGACGGGCCAATACCCCTTAAGCTGGAAGCATGCGAATTTTGAGTGTGGTGGGCGCACGCCCCCAGTTTGTCAAGCTTGCCCCCATCGCGAAGGCCATGGAAGGCCGGGCCGAGCACGTTATCGTCCACACCGGACAGCACTATGACGAGCTCATGTCCGATGTCTTTTTCCAGGATCTCGGCATTCCCTCCCCGGATTACAACCTCGGTGTTGGATCGGGCAAGCACGGGGAACAGACCGGCGCCATGCTGGCAGGTCTTGAAAAGGTCTTTGAGGAAGCCAAACCCGATGTTGTTCTGGTTTACGGTGACACAAATTCCACCCTGGCCGCGGCCCTTGCCGCGGTGAAGATCCACATTCCCGTGGCCCACCTCGAAGCTGGTCTGCGCTCGTTCAACCGTCGTATGCCCGAGGAACACAACCGGGTACTGACAGATCATGCCTCCGATCTGCTGCTCTCCCCCACTCAGGTGGGCATGGGACACCTCAGCAACGAAGGCCTGGCCGAAAAGTCGGTCATGGTGGGCGACGTCATGACCGACGTGCTCTACCAGGTGCGCGAGCAGCTCGCCGCTCAGGGACAGCCGCTTCCGGCCGGGCTTGAGGCCGGCGACTACTATGTCTGCACGATTCACCGCCCGGACAACACCGATGAGCCCGAGCGCTTGAAAGCCATCATTGAATCCCTGTCGGCCCTGAGCAAGCCGGTACTGTTGCTGGCTCATCCGCGGCTGAAGGCCCTCGCCGAGTCTCACGGCATCGATCTTGCTGCCGGTTCGATCGTACTCAACGATCCGCTCGCTTACCCGCAGCTGGTCAACGCGGTCGCCAACAGCGCAGGCGTTGTTACCGACTCGGGCGGATTGCAGAAGGAAGCTTTCCTCATGCGCGTCCCGTGCACCACGATCCGCCCCGAAACCGAATGGGTGGAAACGGTGCAGCTGGGCTGGAACGTCCTGGTAAACGATGATCTGTCGCAGTTGGCTGGCGCAGTAGAGCGCCAGGCCCCCACTCCAACGGATGCAACACCGTATGGTGATGGCCATGCGGCCCGCCGCACGGTAGATGCCCTTTTGGAAGCCTTTAAGAAGTAACTTTCATGACGAAGGCACCGAGCATTATGCTCGGTGCCTTCGTCGTTTAACTTTCCGGTTTCAGGGCCCGGCCTTGAGCACAGCAGCCGCGGCAACACGCCCGGCGGCCTGCAGCGATGCGTTATCTGCCACCCACTGGACACGCCCCTCGGCGCTCTGTGACCCGCCCAGGGTGGAATCGGCCAAGATGGCGATCATTGCGTCGGCGACAGCTTGGGCATCGTAGCTGGCTCCCAGCCCGAGCTTCCCGGACTTGATGATGGCGGCGCCATCGCCCTGGCCGGCAAAGATCACCGGTGTGCCGCATCCGGCCGCGGCATAAATCTTGGTTGGCTTGGCAAAGTCATAGCCCTGGTCGGGCTTAATGCTGACAAGTGCCCCAGCAGCGCCACGAATCCACTCGGCGGCCTCTGCCGGAGGGATCACGCCACCAAAATGAACGGCGTCGGGAGCTGTCTCGGCCGCAAGATCCTTGAGATTATCCTCATCCGTGCCTTGCCCGAAGAAACGAATCTCGGCATCTCGATAGTGAGCGCGCACTAAGGGAAGCGCCTCGATGAAGATTCCGGCGCCCTGCCACTCGCTCATGGTGCCCGTGTAGACAAAGTATGGCTTCTCTGAGGCAGGAATCGTTCCCTGTGGCCTAAAGATGGCGGTATCCACGCCATTGCCAACAACCTCAATCTGGTCCGGCGAAACACCGAATTTCGCTACCTGCTCCGCCACGGGATCCGAGACGGCGATGACCTTGGCCGCACCCCTCAAGACAAATCCCTCAAGGGCGCCCATGACCTTCTTAACGACGCTAGGAACATCCATGGCAGACAGCGCCTCTGTCCAGACATCCGCCGCATAGTAGACGTAGGGACGGCGGCGCAGCTTCGAGGACAGCGCAACCACAAGCCCCGTTGTGGGCGGCGGCTCGGACACGACGACGTCAGCGTCTACGGCCAGAAGGCGGAAGAACGCGGGGACGTCAAAGCTCAGGTACTGAACATAGCCACGGACATTTCCGCCGGCATCACGTAGCACCGGCCAACGACCGAGCTTATAGGACGGTTTGAACAGACCTGATCCCTTGGGCGGAGTGGTCGTGATGACATGAACGTCAGCGCCCTCCCCCACGAGACCATCAACGAGGGCCTTTAAACGGAAAGCCGCCGCCCCCACCTCCGGCGCAAATAACCGGGTGGCGACGACGACTTTCAACGGATTCTTTGTTGCCACTAAGACAGGATCCTTACGGGCTGCCCGGTGCGGGATGACTCCAGCACTGCTTCAGCCACAACGAGCGTGTCCTGGCCTTCAGCCATGGTGACAACATCGTTGCGTAGACCAAGAACGGCGTCGCGGAACGCTTCGTGTTCGGTGCGCAGCGGCTCCGGCTTGGCGATGGCCAACCGGGTCACATTGCCTTCGGAGACGCCACGGAACGCGGCCATGGACTCCCACTCGGTGGCAACAGTCCCGTTCTCATAGAACGTCAAGTCGGCGGTGACAGTGTCAGCCACAAAGGCACCCTTTTCACCGGTGACAATGGTCAGCCGTTCCTTCATGGGGGAAAGCCAGTTCACCAGGTGGTTGGTGATGACGCCATTGGCCAGCTTGCCAGTCGCGGCAACCATGTCCTCATGCGGGCGGCCGCTGCGGGTGGTGGTCTGGGCGAAGATCGATTCGAAGCGGCTCTGGGCGAGCCAGGCAGTCAGGTCGATGTCGTGCGTGCCCAGGTCCTTGACCACTCCGACGTCGGCAATGCGGGACGGGAAGGGGCCCTGGCGGCGGGTGGCGATCTGGTAGACCTCACCGAGCTCACCATCGGCAATGCGCTGGCGCAGCGACTGCAGGGCCGGGTTGAACCGTTCGATGTGCCCGACGGCGCCCACGAGCCCCTTGGCCGCGAAGGCGTCCACGAGGCGCTGGCCTGCCGGTGCGCTTGCCGCAATGGGCTTCTCAACCAGGGTGTGGATGCCGGCCTCGGCCAGGGCCAGCCCGACTTCCTCGTGCATGCCAGTGGGCACGGCGGCAACCGCCATGTCAATGCCGGCAGCAATGAGTTCCTGGACGCTGCCCAGAACTGGCAGCTCCTTGGCGACGCCGTGCGGGTCACCGTAGGCGTCAGCCACGGCAACGAGGTCCACGCCCTCAACTTCGCGAATGACCCGCGCGTGGTGGCGGCCCATCATGCCCAGGCCAATGAGGCCTACTCGCAGATTAGCCATGCTTAGGCACCAGCCTTCACGATGGTGTTGACTGCCGCGACAATGCGCTCAAGGTCATTCTGTGACAGCGAGGGGTGCACCGGCAGGGAAAGAACTTCCTTGGCGGCGATCTCGGTGTTGGGCAGGTCCTCGGTGCGGTTGAACGAGGGCAGGCGGTGGTTCGGCACCGGGTAGTACACGCCGGAACCAATGTTGAACTCCGAGCGCAGGCGGGCGTGCAGCTCGTCACGGCCCTGCGGGAC
>JBKKBD010000214.1:0-10183 GCA_046714315.1 Specibacter sp. | reverse complement strand
GCCGAAAGTTAACTTCGAGGCCGGCCGCATCACCATCCAGACCGATGTGGCCCCTCTGCCCGAGGGTGCGTACACCTGCCAAAGCAACGACTCCGTTCCCATCACGGTGGAACTTGCGGAACCCGTTGGAGACCGGGAACTGTTTGATGCGCTCTGCCTGGACAGTGTCCGGCTTACGCATTCCTACTGCATGGACGGCGGAGTGCGCTGGCGCCGTTAGCGGTGACCCGTCGTCGTATGCAGTACTTCTCGAAGCCTGGGATTGTGGGCGACGAGTTCTATCTGCCGCGCGCCGCACTCGTGCGAGCACGCGAGATAAAGCAGCCTGCCCTGGGAGGTGTTGTGTGCTGACTCGAGGTGCCACTCGTGCTGGTGTGCCGCCGTCGAGCTTGCAGTTTTAGGTGAACGGGAAACTGTTGTAGAGGTCATGGACACCACTATGCTGTAATGGTCTTATGCATCTCAACCCTTACGGAGAATATGCCGTTCTCCTCGCCCAATCGCTCGCTAACGACTTTCCGCTCGACCGGGATGGGATTCTGCAGAGGACTCGCGACTTCGGTATGACCATGGAATTTGCAGTGGGCGCCAAGGATCATGTTCTGGTTCGCGGAGTGGTGGATGATTGGCTCGCCGTTGTAGACGCCCCGGATCATCAGGCCCGCGCAGTCTTGCTCAATGCGCAGATGGCGGCTGCAACTGCCTATCCGCGGCTAACGGAACATGATGACGAAGGCTGGCATCTGCACTACCGGGATGAAAATCAAACGTTGGCCCACGTTTTGCGGGCCGTGTTCAGTGTTGGGACGGCACTGCATCTCACCACTCGAGGGATGCACCGGCTCGCTCGTTGTGCGGCGGGACAAGCGCCCGGAGACCCTTGCCGGGCCGTGGTTGTCGACATCACCCGCAATGGCCGCCAACAGTACTGCTCGGTGCGCTGTAACAACCGTGCTGCGGTGCGGAGACACCGTATCCGCACGGGACAGCCTGGCTGAGGTGAGGCCCTAGCATGGGACTATGAACATGGTGACGCGAAGTATATTCCTCAATGGAACTGTCGGCGTGGGAAAAACTACCGTCGCCGCCTGCCTTGGTGAAATTTTGGAACGGGAATTAGTCCCGCACGCCATTATTGACCTCGATGAACTACGCCGGGCGTGGCCGGCACCCATGCACGACAGCTTCAACCATGAACTTGAGCTTGCGAATCTGGCGGCAATAGCTGCCAACTTTCTCAGTGCCGGTGTGTCAATGTTTGTCCTGGCCGGGGTCATCGAGGACCCCGGAGAGGTGCCTCGATATCGCGCGGCTCTGGGAAATCTGCCCCTAACAGTCTGCCGAATTACGGCACGCGAATCTGTTCGGCGTGCCCGTCTTATTGACCGTCACCGGTACGAGCCTGACGCGCTGGCTTGGCATCTTGAACGCACAGTTGAGTTGGAAAACATTCTGGCCGAACAGTCCTTGGATGACGTGGTTGTTGACAGCTCGGATAGTTCCGCCGACATCGTGGCCCAGGAAGTGTTGACGATGGTGCGAGCCGTGGGCTCTCACCATAGGGTTGGCCAATGACAGATCAACACATGCCCTCGGACAACGGCTGGGTTGATGTGCCCAATGCCAAAATCTATTGGGAGGCTACCGGAAACCCGAACGGTGTCCCGGTCCTGTATCTGCACGGCGGTCCTGGCGGCTCATTGGGCAAGGGAGGCTACCGCAAACGGCACGATCCCGCGCTTTTTTGGACCATCGGCATAGATCAGCGCGGCTGTGGCAAAAGTACACCAACCGTTCAGGACGACCTTGATCACCTAGTGGACAACACCACGGCGACCTTGATCGCGGACATCGAGATTATCCGCCAACATTTGGGGATTCAACAATGGATCGTGACGGGCATTTCATGGGGGAGCACCCTTGCCCTGGCCTATGCCTTAGCCCACACTGACCGAGTGTTGGGCATTGCCCTCATGGCTGTCACAACGACAAACCGCGACGAAGTCGACTGGATCACCGAAGGCGTGGGCCGGATCTTCCCAGAAGCATGGGATGAGTTTGCAGAGGCTTCCGGTGCCATAGCAGGGGAACGGGTTGTCGAAGCGTACGCCCGCAGATTAGCTGGTGCTGATCGTCAAGACGCCCGAATTGCCGCCATTGCCTGGGACCGATGGGAAGCCTGGCACATATCGTTTAGTTCCTACTGGCAGTCGGGCCCGATGTTTAGCGACGAACGATTACGCATGACATTTGCACTCCTCGTGACCCACTACTGGGCCAACGACGGCTTCCTTGTGGGAGAAATGGAAATCATTCCCCGGATCCACGAACTTGATGGGATTCCGGGGTACCTCATTCATGGGCGGCGTGACGTCAGCGGGCCAGTCGTCACGCCCTGGAAGGTCCATCGTCAATGGGCCACCAGCAAGCTCACTATTGTGGAGGACGAGGGCCACGGGGGACCGGCATCCGTTGAGGCGCTGGTGGCCGCCGTCGAAGAGATCAGAGCCGGACTTGGTGCTAACAATGAGGCATAACCAGCGGGGCTAGAATTCCTCGCCTTCACCCACGACGGCGGACGCCGGGCCAACGATGTGCGTGTCCGGAACGCCGACGAGTTCGTGATCCTTGCCGGTGTAGTCAAACATGCTCAACACATGCCGCATGGCAGCCAGGCGGGCTCGCTTTTTGTCATTGGACTTCACCACCGTCCACGGAGCGTGGCGCGTATCTGTCCGCTTGAACATCCGTTCCTTTGCCGATGTGTACGCATCCCACTTGTCCAAGGAGGCCAGGTCCATGGGTGAGAGCTTCCATTGGCGAACGGGGTCCACCTGGCGAATGATGAAGCGTGTCCGTTGCTCGGCCTGCGTGACGGAGAACCAAAATTTGATAACAGTGATGCCGTCATTGACCAGCATGCGTTCAAACAACGGGGCCTGACGGATGAACTCGTCATATTGTTCCTTGGTGCAAAAACCCATGACGCGTTCAACGCCGGTCCGGTTGTACCAGGACCGGTCAAAGAGCACCATTTCACCGGCGCTGGGCAGGTGAGAAACGTAGCGTTGAAAGTACCATTGTGTGGACTCGCGCTGGCTGGGCTTTTCTAGCGCCACAACCCGGGTGCCACGAGGGTTCAAGTGTTCGGTGAACCGCTTGATTGTGCCGCCCTTGCCGGCCGCATCGCGGCCCTCGAACAAGATGACCACGCGCCGCCCGGTAGCCTTGATCCATTGCTGAAGTTTCAGCAACTCAATTTGAAGAAGCCGCTTTTCAATGTCGTAGACGTCCCGTTCCAGCCGGGCATCATAGGGGTAGCCATCTCGCCAGGTGTCCACCGGGGACCCATCCGGGGCCAGCAGCACCGGATCGTCGTCGTCGTTGTCAATAACGGTAAAACCGGTGAAATCCGGGGAGGGTCGAGTCATGCCTCGACCCTAACGTGGCGGTAAATACGGAACATGAACAGAAGGTGGAACAAAGGTGAACGAACCTGGCGTGAGTGCCATTTGGCGCGGTTCGGTCAATGTACGTGCCTTCGAGCTGGCGGCGGTTAACCAGCGCATGATCAGCCTCCTGGACCCGGCCGAAACCGCGCGGGCTGCCACGATCGCCGATGTCGCAACTCACCGTGATTTCATTGCGGGACGCGTAGCGCAGCGCCTCATGGCTGCCGAACTGCTGGATGCCGCACCGCAAGAGCTGATGTCCGCTTACAGCTGTCCAGAGTGCGGATCGAATCCGGTCCCGTCGCACGGCACTCCGGGTTATCTGTTGCGCGGAGTGCCAGTTGCCCTGTCGATCAGTTTTTCGCGGAGCCACGGCTGGGCCCTCGCCGCAATGGTGCGCGCGGCAGCGGTTCCCCTCGGTGTGGACCTGCAGAACATAGCCCAGGTAGCCTTTGACGGGTTCGACGACGTCGCGCTAAGTTCCACGGAAAAGGCCTACCTTGGGCGTCTCGCCACGGGAGCACGCGATGCATGGCGGGCTGCCGCGTGGGCGCGGAAGGAAGCGATGGCAAAGGCCTCGGGCCTTGGCCTACGAACAGACCCCGCACTTATCGAGGCGTTTCCTGGGAACGAAAATGGGAAAAGGGGCCCTGCTGCGGAGGTGTGGGATGTTAAATCGGCCAGCGTCGGATTACCCGAAGGCTTCGCCGCCGCAGTGGCAATGGGCACCAAGACGTGAGAGCCATCAGTTAAAGCCCGATGTCTGGGTCGGTAGTAGGTTCAGGACGTCCTTGACTAGGGCCAGGCCGGCCCCCGCCGGGCTTGAACGGCCACCTTGGACTGTGATGTCTCCGGCTTCGGGGCAGTGGAAGGTCATGGCCTTTTCCGGGCCCACAAGGTGAAAGAGCGGATCGGTGGAGCCGACGGCTTCCAATCGCACGGTGACGTTCAACGGCTGGTCAACCGATGCCGTGGCAACTGCACGAAGCCGTTGGCCCGAACTGGCCGAGGGTCTTGCGTTGCGGACAGAGGTCTCATCGATGGATTCCTTGGCAACGCGGATCTTGGAAACATCCCAATTCCACAGCATGCCGGCGATCAAGCTCGTCTTTGTGGCAGCGTCGGATCCCGTGAGATCGGCGCTCGTATTTGCTTCGGCAATGCCGAGCCGTTGCGCTTCACCAACGGCGTCCTCGAGGCTCATGCCTTGGTCCATGCGATCCAACACAAACGTTGAGGTCCCGTTCGGGCAGGCACGGATGGACCGGCAGTCGAGCCCGTTGACACCAATCCGGGCAAGATCCGCCGCCGGCAATGCTGCGCCCGTGGCTCCCGAAATTCGAATGCGGCTACCGCCGGCTCGGGCGGCAGCTTCGAGTTCCTTCCAGTGGGTGAGGAGATGATTTTTCGTAGCCGTTGCTACGTCAACGCCGAGACGAAGTGCCGTGGTTGCTTCTTCGACGGCGCGAGGATGGGCTTCGAGGGACGACGGAATGGCCTGGACGAGGATCAGTGCGCTGGTTTGTTGAAGAAACTCGCCGATCGGGGTGAGTAAATTCCAGTGGGCCCGTTCCGGCAGATCTGAGTCTGGTCCCAGCACGACCTCTTCGGTGCGTCCGCGGATGCCCGCAACATAGAAATCCTTGTGGTGGCGGGCTCGGATCCTGTTGAAGAATTCCCGCCCAACCGGACCAAAACCCGACAGCAGAATCGGTACAGGGCCGGAAGACTCAAATGTTTCGGTTGCAGGCATGTCTATCACCGTAGTCTTGATTCCGCTCTCTCGACGGTGGGCTTGCCGCAGCGATTTCCTGGTGGCTGCAGTGTCCTAGCCGCGGGGGAGCGACGGTAGTGACTGTCGGTACAGCCACGGAAGAAGGATATCGGCGGCCGAGAATCCTGGGACATCACTGCACATCTCGTCGGCCAAGGCCGCGAAAGCCGCCGTGGACACCGAACCGTGGCGGTTCTCCGCCACCCACCGGTGGAGCAGGGCGAAGAAGTTTGCATCACCGGCCGCTGTGCGGATGGCTACAAGCGCGAGTGCCCCGCGCTTGTATACGGAATCGTCAAACATTAACTCCGGCCCTGGATCACCGACCGTCAAGGCGACCGGTTCGGCGAGCAGTTTAGCGTGCGCCGCGGCGGCCCGTTCGGCAATGGTCATGGAACCGCTCTCCTCGGACCACAACCACTCGGCGTAGCAGGCAAAGCCCTCATGCAGCCAAATGTTGCGCCATGAGGCCAACGTCAGGGAGTTGCCGAACCACTGGTGCGAGAGTTCATGGGCAATCAGGCGCTGAGATTCCCAACTGGTGTCAAGGTGGTTGCAGCCAATGATGGAGAGGGACTGTGCCTCAAGCGGTATTTCCAGCTCGTCCTCAGTCACCACCACCGTGTAGGTGGGAAACGGATACGGACCAAAGTACTGCGTGAAGACGTCCACCATTTCCCGCTGCCTGGCCAATGCCGTGGCCGCCTTGGACTGAAGCTTTTTCGGCACGGCCACCGTGATGGGGAGCTGGGACTGACCGGCCGGAGCCGGCAAGGTGAGCAATTTATACCGGCCAATCTGCACCGTGGCAAGATAGCTCGCCATCGGGGCGGCCTGTTCATACACCCAAGTTTCACGGCTGGATTTTTTCGTGTGCGAAACCAATGTGCCGTTGCACACGGCCGTGTAATCGGCGTCCGTGGTGACTGTGATGCGGTAGGAGGCTTTGTCGTCTGGCCTGTCGTTGCATGGGAACCATGTCGGAGCCCCGGTGGGCTGGCCGGCGACCAAAACGCCGTCGGCCAGTTCCTCCCAGCCGACTTCACCCCATTGGCCGTTGTCGGGCGCCGGAATTCCGCTGTAGCGGATGTCCAGTGTGAATTCCGCACCAGCCGCTACCGGCGATGGTAGCTGGAGCTGCAATTTCCCTGCACGCTGGGCATGCTTGACTACCCGGTTCCCATCCACGGTGGCCTTGTCCATGCCCAAACCGACAAGGTCCAGGTCAACCGAAACCAAGGGAACTAGCGCCTTTGCCGTGATGATGGCACGCCCTTGCAACTGGTTCCCGGCGAGTCGGACTGCCAGTTCAAGGTCATAGTGTTTCACCGCATAGTGGGTGCTGCCGTGCAAGGGAATGTACGGATCCGGGGCGGCTGGGACATCCGAGGTTGCCAGATGCCGGGGGCGGTGCAGGATTCTCATGCTGGGTAAGGTTTCCGAATCAGTTGGGGGATCAGGCGCGGTCCGCGAATTCCGGACCCTTCCAGGGGCTGATGGGATTGCCCATCCAATAGCTGCTGGCAGGTACGCTTTCACCGCGCATCACGAGGGACGCCGGGCCCACGGTGCCGCTCGTTGCGATGCTTGCCGCCGGCAGGATCACCCCGTGCGGGCCCATGGTGGCGCCAGCTTCCAGCGTAACCGTATCAATGGCCATGACCCGGTCATGGAACAGGTGGGTCTGGATTACACAGCCGCGGTTGACGGTTGAACTCTCGCCCAGCGAGACAAGATCAGCCTCGGGCAACCAGTAGCTTTCGCACCAGGTGCCGTGCCCGATCTTGGCGCCGAGTGCGCGCAGCCACCACACCATGGCAGGTGTGCCAACGGCCGCGCGGGCAAACCAGGGTGCACTCACCATTTCAATGAAGGCGTCCACTACCTCGTTGCGCCAAATGAAGGAGCTCCAGAGTGGGTGCTCGCCGCGCTTGATCCGACCAACGAGGAGCCATTTGGCGGCCACCGAGCTGCCCGCCGCCACAGCTCCGGTCACCATGATGACGACGCCGCTGACGAGGGCGGCCAACCAATAGCTGCTGGCAAGGGCGACGGCGTCAAAGACAACCAGGACCGCTGCTGCGATGGCTACCGAGAGGATCGTGGGGACCAGCCTGCAGCTTTCCCAAAGGGCCCTGGCCACCTTGAGCCGCAGGGGCGGGGCGAAGGTTAACGATTCGTCGGTGTTCAAGTTCGTGCGGCGCAAACGGACGGGCGGGCTGCCCAACCATGATGTGCCTGCCTTCGCCTTGGCCGGGGCCGCCGAGAGGACAGCCACGAGTGAGTTTCGCGGCATGGTGCGGCCCGCCGCAGCCATGCCCGAGTTGCCAAGGAAGGAGCGCTTGCCCACCTTGGCTGGTGCGATGTGGATGTAACCGCCGCCCAGTTCGTAAGAGGCGATCATGGTGTCATCTGCAAGGAAGGCCCCGGAGCCAATGGTTGTCATCTTCGGAAGCAGCAGCACGGTGGAAGCTTCTACGTTCTTGCCAACCTTGGCGCCCAGCAGGCGCAGCCACACAGGGGTAAAGAGACTGGCGTAGATGGGGAACAAGAGATCACGGGCCATGTCCAGCACCCGCTCGGTGGCCCACACTTGCCACCCGATCCTGCTTCGAACGGGGTAGTGCCCTTCCTTCAAACCCACGCCCAGCAGCCGCACGGTGACCAGAATAAGCACCATGAGGGTCAAGAACCAGCTGAGCGCAGCTAAGGGAACCGCCCACAGAAGCGTGGGAAGTGCGGCTGAGAATGACTGCTGGCCAGATGTTGCAGCCAGTACCGTCCACACTGCGGTGGCTGCTGCCACAAAAGGAATCAAGGCCAGCACTGCAGACGCTCCGGCAAAAGGAAGTTCGCCCAGCCACGTGGTGGTGGTAGGCAGATCCGGCCAGGTATTTTTGGCCTTGCCGGTCCGCTCCGCCGGGGATCCGGAAACAGTAACGCCCGGCTTGACCTTGCCGCGCACCGCGGATCCTGGCGACACGTGGGCACCGGCGCCAATGCGGGCTCCGGGCATCAACGTGCTCCGGGCACCAATAACCGCACCGGCACCAATCGATATTTCACCAATGTGCACCCAGTCGCCATCGATCCACCAGCCGGAAAGATCCACCTCGGGTTCAACGGAGCAACCTTCGGCCAAACGCAGCAGGCCAGTCACCGGTGGGACCGAGTGCAGGTCCACATTTTTGCCCATTTTCACGCCCAGTGCACGGGCGTAGTAAGGAACCCAGGGGGCACTGGCCAGAGAGACCGCGGCGGACATGTCGGCAATTTGCTCGGCAAGCCACAGACGTAGGTGAACCTTGCCAGAACGTGGATAGCTGCCGGGGCTGACTCCGCGAAGGAGCAGCCGGGCCGCGACCACTGAGATGCCCATCCGCCCCCAGGGGGAGACGAATACGACCCACGAAGCCGCGACCCACCACCAGGAGATGGTGGTTGCGCCTGGCAGGATGCCCTGCCACGAGACGAAGTTGTTCAGCGCCATCAGGTAGGTGAGCCAGCGCATGCCCACCAAGATGTGCAGTGGCACGCCCATCAGTGTCTGGAACACCTGCGAGCTGCGGCGGGTCCGCCCCACGGTGCGGGTGACGCTCTTGCCGGCGCCGCCTGCCGGGACTGATCCAAGGGCGAGTTCGAGCAAGGCGCCGATCCGCGGATGGGAGTAAACATCGGCAACCGTGATGCGCGGATAACGCCTGCGCAGGGCCGAGACGAGCTGGGCGGCAGCTAAACTACCGCCGCCGCTGGCAAAAAAGTCGGTATCCAATGAGGACGGTGCTCCGCCCAAGACGTCTTGCCATTGCTCGAGGACCCACTGTGCGTCCGGGGCCAGCGTCCCGGCGAGAGATCCGCCGTCGTCGGCGGCCTTATCCAGCGGCCACGGCAGGGCCTTACGATCCACTTTTCCGCTAATTTTGGTCGGCAGGGAATCGGTGAAGGTGAGCAGGGGAATCAAGGGGGCTGGCAGCGTTTCGGCCAACAGGCTGCGCAGGACGGCCGCATCCGGGGTGGTGCCGGCAGCTGGAACTAGGTATCCGACTAGCAGCTGGCTGCCACCTGCCGTGTCTTGGACAGCGGCAGCGGCGCCGGAAATATCGGGCAGGGCCTGAAGTGCGGCGTCAATCTCACCGAGTTCGATCCGCCGTCCGCCCAGCTTCACCTGATCGTCGGCACGGCCCATGAAGATGAGTCCCACGCTTTCCAGGCGCACCAAGTCACCGCTGCGATAGGCGCGATCCCAGCCAAATGCGGGCATGGGGGCGTATTTCTCGGCATCCTTGGCCGGGTCAAGATAGCGGGCCAGGCCAACGCCAGCGATGATCAATTCGCCAACTTCGCCCTCCGCCACGGGTGCACCAGCGGAGTCGACAACGGCCAGGTCCCAGCCGTCCAGTGGCAAGCCAATCCGAACAGGGCCTTCGCCGCCCAATGGCGCAGCACAGGCAACGACCGTTGCCTCGGTGGGGCCGTAGGTGTTCCAGACTTCTCTGCCCTTGACAGCCAGGCGAGTTGCGAGTTCCGGGGGGCACGCCTCGCCGCCAAAGATAAGCAGGCGTACAGATTCCAAGGCCTCCGCAGGCCAAAGGGCTGCAAGCGTGGGGACGGTGGAGACGACGGTGATGCCGTGGGATATCAACCAGGGGCCAAGGTCCATGCCTGAACGGACCAAGGAGCGCGGGGCGGGGACCAAGGCGGCACCATAGCGCCAGGCCAGCCACATTTCCTCGCACGAGGCATCGAAGGCGACGGACAATCCGGCCAACACCCGGTCATCGGGCCCGATCCGTTCGGACTGCAGGAAAATTCGGGACTCTGCGTCAACGAAGGCCGCGGCGGAGCGGTTACTGACGGCCACGCCCTTCGGAGTGCCGGTGGAACCGGAAGTGAAGATGATCCAGGCGTCGTCGGTAGGAATCGGTTCGCGGGGATGAGGGAAGGGCGCCGGGCGTTC
>JBKKBD010000213.1:0-5511 GCA_046714315.1 Specibacter sp. | reverse complement strand
CGTCTACGCTTTCTCGGCGTTCCTGTTATCGGCCCGCCAGCGAATTCCTGCATCGATGAAGTCATCGATTTCGCCATCTAGAACAGCGCCAGCATTGCCGACTTCATGTTCTGTACGTAGGTCTTTGACCATTTGGTAGGGGTTCAGAACGTAGGAACGCATCTGATCTCCCCAAGAAGCCTTGACGTCTCCTGCCATGGCCTTCTTTTGAGCGTCCTCCTCGGCCTTCTTCAGCAGCAACAGGCGCGATTGCAGCACGCGCATGGCGGCGGCGCGGTTCTGGATCTGCGATTTCTCGTTCTGCATCGAGACAACGGTTCCCGTAGGAATGTGCGTCAGACGCACGGCGGAGTCCGTAGTGTTGACCGACTGGCCCCCGGGGCCCGAAGAACGGAACACGTCAACCCGGATCTCGTTGTCCGGAATTTCGATGCTGTCGGTCGATTCGATCAGCGGGATGACTTCAACGGCAGCAAAGGAGGTTTGGCGGCGTCCCTGGTTGTCGAAAGGACTGATGCGAACCAGTCGATGCGTGCCCGCTTCAACACTGAGCGTGCCAAATGCATAAGGCGCCTTGACTTCGAAGGTAGCCGACTTCAGCCCAGCCTCTTCCGCGTACGAGGTATCCAACACGGCGGTCGGGTAGCCATGGCGTTCGGCCCAGCGCAGGTACATCCGCAGCAGCATCTGGGCGAAGTCCGCAGCATCCACGCCGCCGGCGCCTGAGCGGATGGTGATGACAGCTTCACGGTCGTCGTATTCGCCGGCCAGCAGCGTCACGATTTCGAGGTCCTGCAAAGATTTCTGCAATGCCGGAAGGTCCTTGGCAGCCTCGGCGAGAGAATCGGCGTCGCCTTCTTCCTGCGCCAGCTCGACCAAAACTTCCAGATCGTCAATCCGGGCTTCCAGGGTGCGCAGCTTCTCAAGTTTTGACTGTGCATGGCTGAGCTTGGACGTTACTTTCTGCGCGGCAGCTGGGTCATCCCACAGATTGGGCGAACCTGCCTGATCCGACAAATCCTCGATGCTCTCGATGAGTTTTTCCACCTCGGAGACTTGCTCGATCGAGATGTAGGTTGCGCGTAGTGCCCGGATTTCTGCGGGAAAGTCAGTCTCTGCCATGATATTCAAGCCTACGGCATGCACGGGTCCCGTGCAGGCAGCCCGGCGCAGCTTCCTCACAGAAGCAGGTTGGCCCGGGCCGTGCTAACTACGGTGATATTGACGCCGTCCGGAACAAGAAAGTTGATAAACAGCGGATGCACCACGGCGGACAAGCTGACCCGCGCTGTGTGCCCGTCACTGGCGCCGGTCCCGGAGTCAATGGCAATTCCGCCCAACCCAGTGGGCGTTTCCGTACCGTTCAGGTAGGTCTGCGTAGCGGCCAGGACGCCCTGGGTAGTAAGCAAGGTCCCCGGATCGCTGCTGGCGCTGCCACCGCTGAGTTCAAAGGTGTCGGCGGCTGCGAGCGCAGCGCTGTCTGCCATGGAGAGCAGTTTTTTGTGGCCAAGGTAAACACTTCCTGCCGCGGCGACGACGGTGATGACCAGAAGTACTATGATCACGTAGCCAATCAACAACACCATCACGTGCCCCTTCTCTCGGGAGCAACGCCCCGTTGTGGCGTCCCGATCCGGTGGGCCGTGGTGCGGCTGCTTACGCCAACTCATTTGAATCGGCCCACCTTTTGGCTTGATGTTGAATCCACCGTGGCCGCTGTGGCGTTGACCCCGGGCACTGCGCCTACCGCCGGTAGTTCAACACGCAATTTTACGTAGGCTCGGACCGTACTTCCGGCCGTGAAGCATCCACCGTCGCAGCTAATGGTCAATTGGGCATTGTCCGGGTCAAAACCCATGTCTTCCATGGCCATGTGGACCGCTCGCTCGGCAGCTTGTTGTGCTTGGGGACGATCACTGTGCAGCACAAAGACCTTGGCGGCCTGGTCCGATGCCCCCACCACGGCGTATGCACCGCCTTGCACCTGACCCACGGTAAGAATCAAGTACACGACAGGCACCATGAGCAGAACGGCGAGGAAGATGAATTCGACGACCGCGCTGCCGTCCTGCGAGTGCTGGCCGGCGACTAGCTCGAGCCCGACTCCTGGAGGTTCCCGCCCCGTTTCAGACCCCTCACTTGGTAATGACGGCATGACCGGTCATCTCCAAGGTGCGCGACGGCCCGAACAGCCCCAACACCGGCAACGGTGCCGTGATGGAAACGCTCAGGACATTCAAGCCATCGCGGGACTCGACGTTGACCGAAACGTCCTGGATGTAATTTGGTCCCAAAGCATTGCCCACCAGCATCGTGGCGCGCTCTCTGGCATCGGCCGCCGTCCGGTCTCCCAGCGCTCCGTACCTGGCTGCCGACGAAGCCGCGTCCGCCACGGTGTTACGCACATGCAGGGCCAATGCCAATTGAATCAGCGCGACGAAGATGAGCGTGACAAGTGCACCAACCAGAATAAAATCAACCACGGCAGATCCAACCTCCCGCAGGTTCTTAGGCCCAGAGGCGCCTGAGCTGCCAACTACGGTTGGACCTGATCCATGGCTTGATTGAACAGCCTTTCCAGTGCCGGCCCTGCTAAGGCTAGTAAACCAGCAACCAAGACGGCGCTCATGAGCGTGATGAGGACCCATCCGGGAACATCTCCACGGGAGTTTTCCGTGTCGGCTAAAAGCGTTGGAAACCGTCTGGCCATACGGCCTCTGACACGGACCAGCCGCGCTCTGGCGCTGATCACCAGTGCCACTGCCCATCCCAATATTTTGTCCACGATATACATCGGACGATACCTCCTTGTGGTGTTGCGTGAATTTTCCTGTTGATCGAAGTTTCATGTTCTCGGCAGCGTCCATCTAAAAGCCCATTTGCAACATCGCCAAGCCTGGAAAAACGGCGAAGACAACTGTGAGTGGCAGTACGCCGAAGATCAAGGGAATCATCATGGTGATTTCTTTCCGTCCTGCGGATTCCATGAGTTCGCGTTTGGCTACGTCTCGTACATCCTGGGCCTGGGCCCGGAGCACCTCGGCCAGCGGAGTGCCTCGATTGACGGCGACACTGATGCCATCAACAAAACGGGAGAGGGCGGCAACGTTGACCCTGGCTGAGAACTGATTCAATGCTTCCACCAAGGGCATGCCGGCCCTTGTCTGAGCCAGGACTTTGCCGAACTCCGCTGACAGCACACCATTGGAAGATCGCGCAACGCGGTCCAGGGCGCTGGCGGCGCTCTCCCCCGCACCCACGGCCAAGGCCATCAGTTCGGCAAGCGCAGGAAACTCGGCAAGCATCAGGGCCTGCCGCTTCTTAATTCGCGCACCGAGCAGATAGTCGTAAAGGAGGTAGCAGAACACCATCGGGCCTAGGGTGAGGGCCACCGCGCCCATGATGTTAATGCTGCTGCGCCATAGCAATAGGAGGGAGAACAAGGCACCTGCCGTAAGCCCCGCGCCTGCACATAGGAGCTGAACCGCCCGGAACTCCAGAGCGGATCCGGTTCTCCCCGCTTGTTCCAGCCGGGCGCTGAGGCCATGGACGCTGACATTGAACCGCCCCAGCCGGTGGACGGCGTCGGAAAGGACCAGCCGAAAGATCTTCTCCAAGGGTCCAAAGAGTGTGCCGGAATCATCGACTTCCAACAACTTTGACCTGCTGGCCACGGAGCGCAATTGAGGTTCCACTCGCTGGGAAAAGCTGGTCTTATGCATGGCCGGGAGCCTGACAAACGTCAGCCACAGGCCCGAACCCATGAGGAGTCCCAGCCCTAGGACCACCGCCGCATGAGTATTCATTGCAGCACCCGCTGTTCTTCAGGTAGGGCGCCGATGCGCAGCATCACCCGGTAACACACTATGGAAATCAGAAGACCGCCACCCAGCACGGCCCACCCTGCGGGAGAGTTGTAGGCTCCAATAGCTTCTGGTCTGGTTGCCATGAGCATCAGGACTATCCATGGCGCGGCTACCGCCAACCTGGCGGCGCTGACCGTCCACGATTGCCTGGCTTCCAGTTCGCTTCGCGTACGGGCGTGGTCGCGCAGGAATTCCGAAAGCGTGCCGAGCAGCCTGCCAAGATCGGAACCACCTACATCACGGGTAAGGCGCAAAGCCTCAATGATTCGGTCAGCCACCGGATCGGCAAGGGTGTCCTTCAGCTTTTCCAGGGCTCCCTCAAAGTGGCCCGAAGCCCTGTAGTCCGCGCCAAAGGCTTGAAACTCTTCCCGTAGTTGCACGGGACCCTTAGTTCCCAACTGCGCCAACGCCTCTGGGAGGGACAAACCAGCCCGAATGGCTGAGCGCAAGTGGTCCACAACGTCAGGCCAGATCTCGCGCATGGCTGCGGACCGGCGTCGGGCTCTCATATTGAGCAGCGCGATGGGAAGGTATCCGCTAAACAGTCCGAAACAGACTGCCATGGCAGGGGCGCCGGTAAGGACCAGCACCACCAGCGCCATGAGCAGCGCCAGACCTGCCGAACTGAGCATCAGGGAAATTGGCGTGACCTGGGGAACGCCAGCTCGCTGCAGGAGTCGTTCCAGGCTACTGCCTCGCCCGACTCGCGGCTGGCGTACGGGCGTGCTCCAACAGGCGTTCCAGATCAGGAACAAGCCCATTCCGGCAAGAAGGCCCACGACGGCCGACATCAGGACTCCCCCATGAGTGCCGCGATGTTGTACCCAGCTGCCGTAAATTTGTCTGGTGCCGGCATGGCTGTTTCTGAGGCAGTGAGCCTCCCATTGACGGTGCTGAAAATGAGCCCCGATTCGATAATGCCGTTTTCGACACGGCGCCCCAGAGCGAGGATTTCTCCCACGCTGCGCTGGCCATTTGGCGCCCGGACGCAGTGCACCACAAGGTCGATGCAGGCAGCGACAGTGGGGACGACGAAGGCGGCCGTAATATTTTCGCCGGCAAGCAGTGGCAGCGTGCAGATCTTGACGACTGCGTCGTGGGCTGAGTTGGCATGGACACTTGCCATACCTGGAAGTCCACTATTCAAAGCGATAAGCATGTCCAGGCTTTCGGCCTCTCGGACTTCACCGACGATCAATCTGTCCGGGCGCATGCGGAGGGCTTCCTTGACAAGGCGTCTTAGCGGAATCTCGCCCATGCCTTCAAGATTGGGCTGGCGGCATTGCAGCCCGACTACGTCCCTTAGAGGCAGTTTCAGTTCGAAGATCTCTTCCACCGTCACCACGCGCTCTCGCGAGCCAACGCCTGCGGCCAAGCAGTTAAGCATGGTGGTTTTGCCAGCCTGCGTCGCACCAGAAACTAGGATGTTCAATCCGCTGCTGACGGCCGCGCCGAGGAATCGGGCTGCCTGCGGCGTGAGGGAGCCCAGTTCCACGAGGTGGTCAAGGCGGCTAGCGCGGGCAGTGAATTTTCGGATGTTGACAGCCCAGTGCGCCTTGGTGATGTCGGGAATGACCACGTGAAGGCGGCTCCCATCTGGAAGCGCCGCGTCCACGAATGGGCTGCTCAGATCGAGGCGGCGACC
>JBKKBD010000212.1:0-108717 GCA_046714315.1 Specibacter sp. | reverse complement strand
GCGGGGTTTCCTACAAGTGTTTCTTGGCCTGGTGCCAATTCAAGTGCGGCAATGCCAGACCGCAAGGCCTCCAGCTCGGCGTCCGGAACCGATTTCATGGGGACCAACACCACGGTTGAAGAAGAATTGGTCATGGGAAAAGCCTATCCGGGCGCTGCGACAGTTTTGCGCGGATAGGACCCCGCGGGCTTGGAAGACACCAGCAAGGTTAGAAAATGGACCAGCCCGTCCGTGCTGTGAATGCGTCCAGGGCGGCAATGCCGGCCACGGAGTTGCCGTTCGGACCCAAAGACGGGCCCCACACCGTGATGGCGCAGCGGCCGGGCACAATGGCTACTATCCCGCCACCCACCCCGCTCTTACCCGGAAGCCCCACGCGATAGGCGAACTCCCCCGCGGCGTCGTACGTGCCGCAGGTCAGCATGACGGCGTTGACGCGCTTGCTCTGGTTGGGGCTCAGGAACGGCGTTCCGCCGGCTGAAACACCGTGTCGGGCCAGAAAGAGCGATGCCTTGGCGAGGTCTTCGCAGGTCATTTCAAGGGCGCACTGGTTGAAGTAGTTCTCCAGCACGAGTTCTACTGGATTTTCCAGGTTTCCGTAGCTGGCCAGCAGGTGCGCCAATGATGCATTTCGGTGTCCATGGTCCGCCTCGGAAGCGGCCACTACCGAATCCACATCGACCGTCGGGTTGCCGGATTCACTGCGCAAGAGACCCCGCACGGATCCCGAGGCGTCACCTGTGAGTGTCAGCAGCCTGTCTGTGACCACGAGTGCGCCCGCATTGATGAAGGGGTTGCGCGGAATGCCGCGGTCGGCCTCGAGCTGGATCATGGAGTTGAAGGGTGTACCGGACGGCTCACGGAAGACGCGCTTCCAGATCGAGTCGTAGTCGTAGGACATGACAAGGGCCAGCGAAAAAACCTTGGAGATACTCTGGATGGAGAAGGGCGTGCGCCAATCCCCTGCCCCGTACACGGTGCCGTCGGCCATGGCCACGCACATGCCGAAATTATCCGGAGAAACCTCTCCCAAACTGGGAATGTAGGCGGCCACTTCACCATTGCGGCACAAGGGTGCAACCATGTCGGCTATCTCGTTCAAGATTCCCTGCAAGTCCTTCATGTCCGCTCCCAACTGAAGTTAAACGTCGTCGTTTCTTAACCCGAAAAAGGGGGTGACCGGCAGTCAGCCAGCCACCCCCTGTCGTATTGCTAGAGAACCTTCGCCAAGAACTCCTGCAGACGCGGCTGCTGGGCGTTGGTGAAGATGGCCTCGGGGGTGCCCTCTTCACAGATGAACCCGCCAT
Source organism: Specibacter sp. (assembly GCA_046714315.1). Lineage (GTDB taxonomy): Bacteria > Actinomycetota > Actinomycetes > Actinomycetales > Micrococcaceae > Specibacter. The sequence continues at coordinate 107,410 of JBKKBD010000212.1, read as the reverse complement.
CCATGAAGATCACACGGTCGGCGACCTCGCGGGCGAAGCCCATCTCATGAGTCACCACCACCATGGTCATGCCCTCGGCAGCCAAGTCGCGGATCACCTGCAGCACCTCACCCACCATTTCAGGGTCAAGGGCGCTGGTGGCCTCGTCGAAGAGCATGATGCCGGGGTTCATGGCCAGCGCGCGGGCAATCGCCACACGCTGCTTCTGACCGCCTGAGAGCGACGCCGGACGGGCATCGGCCTTCTCGGCCAGGCCCACACGCTTCAACAGCTCCATGGCCTTGGCCCGGGCCGCAGCCTTGTCCAGCTTCTTCAGCTCAACCGGGGCCAGCATGATGTTCTGAATGACACTCATGTGCGGGAAAAGGTTGAAGTGCTGGAAGACCATGCCGATGTTCTGGCGCACGGTGTTCAGATCAACCTTGGCATCCGTGAGGTCAAAGCCGTTGACAGTGACCGTTCCGGCCGTGATGTCCTCGAGCTTGTTCAGGCAACGCAGGAACGTGGACTTTCCTGAACCTGACGGGCCGATAACACACACAACCTCGCCCTCGGCAATGTCAACATCGAGGCCCTTGAGGACCTCATTGGAACCAAAGGACTTCTTCAGTTCGCGGACACTGATTTTCGCGGTCTTTTCGCTTGCGCTCATTTGTTGAACTTCCTGTCCAAGACGTTGGAGAGCTGGGTCAAGATGGTGATCACGATGAAGTACATCGCGGCCACAATCAGCAGGGTTTCACCGGTGCGGAAGTTGGAGGCGTAGATCTGCTGCCCCTGGTATGTCAGTTCCGCGAAGCCAATGACGGCCAGCAGGGAAGTGTCCTTCAAGGTGATGACGAACTGGTTGATGAACGACGGCGTCATGATCTTCACAGCTTGCGGCACCACTACCCGGCGCATGGAGGTGACGTACCCCAAGCCAAGGCTGCGGCTGGCCTCGAGCTGGCCCGGATCCACCGACTGGATACCGCCACGGACGATCTCCGTCATGTAAGCTCCAGCGTTCAAGCTCAGTGTGAGCACACCCGCCGTGAGGACGTCCAACGGCTGCCCTGTCATCTGGGGCAGGCCGAAGTAGAAGAAGAACGCCTGAACCAGCAACGGCGTACCGCGGAAGATGGCGACGTAGACGGTGGCAATGGCGCGCAGTACCTTGTTCTCAGCCACCTTCAGGAAGCCGAAGAGCACACCAAGTACCAGCGCAATGGCCAAGGAAAGGACAGTGGCGACCAAGGTCAGCCACAGGCCCTTCATCAGGGCCGGGAAGCTGTCCTTGACGAGCTGGAAGAATCCACCCTGTTCCTGAACCTCGGACTTGGCGAGGTACTTATCAAGGATGGCCTGGTATTCGCCATTGGCCTTCAGTGCCGTCAGACCGTCATTGAACGCCTGCAGCAGCTCCGCGTTTTGCCCCTTGTTGACGGCAAAGCCGTAGGAGCTGCCCTGTTCCTTGTCGGTGACAATCTTCAGTCCGTTGTTCTGGCTGACACCGTAGGCGAGCACCGGGTAGTCGTCGAATACGGCCACGGAGTTGCCGGCCTTGACGTCGTCGTACATGGTGGCCGAATCTGCCAGGGCCTTGACGGTGAAGCCGTACTGGTCCTTGATGGAGTTGGCGAACGTTTCACCCTCGCTGCCACGCTTGGCGGTAACGGTCTTGCCCGACAGCTCGGTGTAGGACTTGATGTCCTGATCGTTCTTCGCCACGGCCATCTGCACGCCGGAATCGAAGTACGGATCCGAGAAGTCAAAGACGTTCTTGCGCTCGTCGGTGATGGACATGCCGGCAATGACGCCAGCTACCTGGTTCGACTGCAGAGCCTGCAAGGCAGCGTCAAAGCCCAAGGACTTGATGTCCACCTCAAAGCCCTGCTGCTTGGCGATGGCCTTGAGCAGGTCCATGTCGATGCCGATCAGCTCTCCGCTGCCATCGCGGAATTCAAACGGTGCGAACGTGGTGTCCGTAGCGATGGAAAATTTCTTGCCGGAAACATCGGTGGTTTGTGCGGTTCCCTGCACGTTGGTGTCCACTGACGCTGGGGCCGGTGCGCTCAACGCTGAGGCACCACCTATCCCAAACGCCAGAAAGAAGACGGTAAAAAAGGCGGCGAGGGCGGCAAATGTGCCACCTCTGCGCCGCCGTATGGGCGGAATCCTCAGCATTAAATTTCCCTCACAAAGGTGTCGCGCCCCTGTGGGGCGATTGAAGTACCCCTTGACGTTACAGCGTTTGGCGCGTTGACGCGAGACACGGGCCACCACAGGTAGCGGCGCCGGCCTCTGGCGCCAACTCATTCCAGCCTTTAAGACGGGGCGTTCCGGTACGCTGAATGTGGCCCGCGTTACTTCGGCGGCCGCCTGCCTCCACGGAAAGAAGTGAATGAACGAGCCCAACGTCATCCTCATCTGCGTCGACGAATGGCGCGGTGACTGCCTCGGAGCCGAGGGCCACCCGCACGTTCAAACACCGCACCTGGATGAGCTGGCGGCCAAGGGCGCCCGCTTTCGGCACGCTTATTCCGCGACACCCACCTGCGTCCCGGCGCGCGTGGCGCTGTTTACGGGGCAGTCGCAGGAACGGCACGGGCGGGTTGGCTATGAGGAAGGCGTCAAGTTCGACGACGTCCATCCCGTCACACTGGCCGGCGAGTTCGGCCGCGCTGGCTACCAGACGCAGGCTATCGGCAAGCTCCATGTTTACCCGGAACGCAACCGTGTGGGTTTCGACGAGGTCATCCTGCACGACGGCTTCCTGCACCACGCCCGGAAGGAACACCGGCGCAATTTCAAGTTCTTTGACGATTATGTGCCTTGGCTTCGCCGCCAACCCGGCGTTTCCCCTGACGAGGAGTACTTCGACCACGGAGCAGGCTGTAACTCAACGGTGGCCCGCCCGTGGGACAAGGCCGAACGCCTCCACCCGACGTCCTGGACAGGCACACAGGCCGTTGAGTGGTTGTATCGCCGTGATCCAACCAGCCCGTTCTTTCTGTATCTGTCCTTCCATCGTCCCCACCCGCCCTACGATCCGCCGTCGTGGGCCATGGACATGTATCTGGACCTGCCGGCCTTCAAGCGTCGGCTAGGCGATTGGGAGCACCACTACGAATCGGTGCGTACCAATGGCAATCACCAGTTGTCCTTCGGCACGCTGGCGCCCGCCGTGACGCACCGGGCCCGGGCCGGTTACTACGGCCTCATGACCCAGATCGATCTGCAGCTCATGCGGGTCTTTGAGGCCTTGAACGAATTTGGACTCGCCGATGAGACCATCATTGCTTTCACCTCGGATCACGGCGAGATGTTGGGCGATCACGATTTCTACCGCAAGGCGGTAGGGTACGAGGGTTCCGCCCGAGTGCCCCTGATCGTCATGCCGGCACCCAACGATCCAGCCGCACAACGTGGCGGCGTTGTTGACGAAGTGGTTGAGCTGCGCGACATCATGCCAACACTCCTTGAGCTGGCCGGTGTGCCCATCCCAGAATCCTGCGACGGAAAGTCGCTGGCCCGCTTTGTCCGCGAGCCACCCGCCGCTTCAAACGAGCCTGAGCCCTGGCGTGAGTGGCTCCACGGCGAACACGTGTACTTTGGCCAGTCACTGCAGTGGGTCACCGACGGTCATGTGAAATACCTCTGGGCTTCGGAGTGGGGCACCGAGGAACTCTTTGACCTCGATGCCGACCCTGATGAGTTTCACAATCTCGCTCCCCTGCCCGAGCATGCCGAGCTACTGAAGCTATGGAAGGGCCGGCTCATCGCAGATCTCACCGGGCGTGAGGAAGGATTCGTGCACGACGGCGAACTGGTCGCCGGAGCACCGGTGGTCACCATGCTGGTACACGCCCGGGCATTAGCTCAAAAGTAGTCCGAGCTACCCGTAAAACAGGCGTTCAAACACGGCCCGGGCGCGCCTCGTCAAGCCAAGGTAGGTTTCCTCGAAGGCTGCGGCACTCCCCTGTTCGCAGCCGCACCATCGGGCGACGGCTTCCAGATCGCGCCTGGCTGTCGGCAACAGGTCGGAAGGGGTACCGGTCCACATCACGTTGGCGTTGCGGATCTTTCCTGCGAGGCGCCATGCGCTTTCCAGGATTTCGGCGTCGGCTTCATCAACCAATCCCAGGTCCTTTGCCGCATGCAAGGCCGCCAGGGTCCGCGTGGTGCGCAGTTCCGGATGGGCATGGGCGTGCTGCAGTTGCCACATCTGCACCAGCCACTCCACATCGCTGAGCCCACCGCGGCCCAGCTTGACGTGGCGGGCCGGATCGGCGCCACGCGGCAGCCGTTCGGATTCCATCCTTGCCTTAATGCGCTTGATCTCTCGGAGATCGTCTTCGGACAATGCCCGCGGATACCGGATGGGGTCGGCCATGGCAATGAACTCCGCAGCTAGGGCGTCAGAGCCCGCCATGGGCAACGCCCGCAGGAGGGCTTGGGCTTCCCAGGCAGAGGACCACCGGGCGTAGTACTCCCGGTACGCGTCTAGGGATCGCACGAGCGGCCCACTGCGGCCCTCCGGGCGCAGATCCGCGTCAACGCTGAGCACCCGCTCCGCCTGGATGGCAGGGCGAACCGGGGCTGTGAGCAGCGATGTCAGTTTCTGCACGATTGCCATGGCCTGCTGCGTTGCGGCCCCCTGTTGGTTCTCCGGCAATCCGTCAACGGGACGGTGGACAAACAAAACGTCAGCGTCGGAACCGTAACCTATTTCGCGTCCGCCTTGACGCCCCATGGCCACAACCAAGACGTGGGTCAAGGGCTCGGTACCGGCGTAGATATCCTCCTCGGCCACCATGAGGGCACCGAGGACTGCGGCCCTGTCGGCATCACTCAATGCCTTGGAAACCTCGTCCTGATCCAACAGTCCGCTGCTGTCGGCGATCCCGATCCGCAGGATCTCACGCTGCCGAAGCAACCGGATCAAGCGAATAGCCTCGGTTCCTTCGCGGTGCCGTGAAAGCTTGGATTGAATTTCCGTCCATTGCGATTCAAAGCTCAGCGGCACCAACTCCTTGGAGTTGCCCAGCCAGGCCGTGGCCTCGGGCGAGACCTCCAACAGGTCACTGACAAGGCGGGAGCTGGAGAGCAGGTGGCACAACCGCTCGGCGGCCGCCTGGTGATCGCGCAGCATGCCGAGGTACCAGTGTGAAGTCCCCAAGGCGTCGCTGACGCGGCGAAAGGCGAGCAGTCCGGCGTCGGGGTCCACGCCGTCGGCCAGCCAACCCAGCAGCACCGGCAGCAGCTGCCTCTGCAGGGCAGCACGCCGGCTGACACCGGCGGTGAGCGCCTCGATGTGACGTACGGCCCCCGCAGCGTCCCGGTAGCCCAGAGCGGCCAGACGAGCCCGCGCAGCATCCGTGGTCAACGCGGCATCCTCGGAACTGAGGTTGGCGGCCGTGGCCAAAATGGGGTGATAGAAGATCTGCTCATGTAGCGAACTGACGGAGCGTTTGACCTTCGCCCAATCGGCCAGCAGCGAGTCGGCGCTTGGCCGCTTCAGGCTCAGCGGCCCTTCGAGTGAGCGCGCCAACGCCCGTAACTGCTCCGGTGCCGTAGGCATGATGTGCGTGCGCCGCATCTGCACTAGCTGAATTCTGTGCTCCAAAACACGCAGGTACGTGTAGTGGTTTCGCAACACCGCCGCATCGGTGCGGCCAATGTATCCAGCCTTCGTCAAGGCATCAATGGCTCCCGTTGTGGCACGAATACGGAGGCTGGGATCGTTCTTGCCGTGGACCAACTGCAATAGCTGAACCGTGAACTCCACATCGCGAAGCCCACCCTTGCCGAGCTTGATCTGGCGATCAGCATCACCGTCTCGGATATTGGCCTTGACCCGACGGCGCATGCCCTGGACGGATTCAACGAACCCATCCCGCTCCGAGGAGGTCCAGATGAGCGGGGCAACGGACTCCTCAAACAATGCTCCCAAGGCGGCGTCCCCGGCAATGGTCCGAGCCTTCAACAGCGCCTGGAATTCCCAGCTCTGCGCCCAACGATGATAGTAGGCCAAGTAGGAATCGAGGGTCCGTACGAGCTGTCCGTCCTTACCCTCGGGCCGGAGGTTGGCATCGACTTCCCACAGTCCGGGTTCACGCTCGGGCGCATAGATAGTACGTGAGAGGGCCGAGGCTATGGCGTTACCGACCGTGACAATCTCTCCCTCGTCCAGGGCAGGAGCACCCGAGACGGCGTCCAGTACGGGCTCCACCACATACATGACATCCACGTCGGAGATGTAGTTCAGCTCGCGGGCGCCGCACTTGCCCATGCCCAGCACGGCAAAGCGTACGGCCGCGACCTTCTCCACGCCCTGAGCTTCTCCTACTTCGGCGCGAGCCACGGCAAGGGCAGCCTCAACGGCGGCCGCGGCCAGATCGGCCAATTCAGCACCAACCACGGGCATCACCGATTGCGGGGACGCCGCGCCCAGATCACGCACGGCCAACTCGCAAAGGTGCCGCCGGTATCGACTGCGCAGGGCCACACGCGCCGCAACTCCGGTTAACTTGGCAGTGGGCATTCCCGCACCCGGATCGGCGCCAACGGCTCGCAACAAGGAAGCGCGGAGAGCCACGGCATCGGCCGCCATCGGTTCCGGCGACGGCGCCACATCGAGCACATCCAGATTCTCGGGATGACGCATGAGAAATTCTGCCAACGCCTCCGAGGCACCGAGGAGACGGAACAGGGACTCATTGGAGACCAGCCGCCCAGTGTCCGGGTCAACCACTGTCAGCTTGTTGCCAACCTCGGGTACCACGCTGAGCAATCGGACGAGTGACTGCAAGGCAAGGTCAGGGTTATCGGCGACGGCTAGCGCGTCCAACAGCTCTGTCTGGTCCAAACCAGCCAGTTCGGAGAAACCCAGAAACCGCTCACTGGTTTCTAGGTCGGAGAAACCACGGGAGATGAGGGTGCGGGTCAACGAACTCATAGTGGTGTTTAGAGCACTCCCAGGTAGCGATTGATCTCATACGGGGTGACCTGCAGGCGGTAGTCCTGCCACTCGGCGCGCTTGTTGCGCAGGAAGTTCTCAAACACCTGCTCGCCCAGGATCTCGGGCATGAGCTCTGATTCCTCCATCTGACGCACGGCATCGTGAAGGCTCGACGGCAGGGGGTCATGGCCCAGCACGCGGCGTTCTGAGCTGGTCAGGGCGCTGATGTCCTCAACGGCTGCGGCGGGAAGTTCATAACCTTCCTCGATGCCCTTCAAACCTGCGCCAAGCAGCACGGCGTAGGCCAGGTAAGGATTGGCGGCCGAATCGATGCCGCGGTACTCCAAACGCGCGGCCTGTCCCTTGCCAGGCTTGTACAGCGGCACGCGCATGAGTGCCGAACGGTTGTTGTGTCCCCAGGAGAGGTAGCTGGGGGCTTCTCCCCCGCCCCACAGGCGCTTGTAGGAGTTCACGAACTGGTTGGTGACGGCCGTGAATTCAGGGGCGTGCTTGAGGATTCCTGCCATGAACTGGCGTGCCGTCTTGGACAGCTGGTATTCAGCACCGGGCTCGTGGAATGCGTTGGTGTCGCCCTCGAACAAGGAGAAGTGGGTGTGCATGCCCGAGCCGGGGTGATCGGAAAACGGCTTCGGCATAAACGTTGCGTAAGTGCCTTGCTGGATGGCCACCTCGCGGATAACAGTACGGAAGGTCATGATGTTGTCGGCCGTTTGCAAGGCATCGGCGTACCGCAGGTCGATTTCGTTCTGGCCCGGGCCACCCTCATGGTGACTGAACTCAACGGAGATGCCCACGTCTTCGAGCATGGTGACGGCAGTACGCCTAAAGTCCTGGGCAACACCACCTGGAACATGGTCAAAGTAGCCAGCCTGATCCACAGGGACAGGGATGCCGTCCGGCCCTGGCTTGTCCGATTTCAGCAGGTAGAACTCGATCTCGGGGTGCGTGTAGCAGGTGAAGCCCATGTCGGCAGCCTTGGCAAGGGTGCGCTTGAGAACGTTGCGGGGATCGGCTGCTGAGGGTTCGCCGTCGGGCGTGAGAATATCGCAGAACATGCGCGAGGTCTGCTCTGACTTGCCATTGCCGCGCCACGGCAAAATCTGGAAGGTTGAGGGATCCGGCTGGGCCAGCATGTCGGACTCGAAAATCCGGGCCAGCCCTTCAATGGCAGAACCGTCAAAGCCTAGGCCTTCCTCGAAGGCGCCCTCAACTTCGGCCGGGGCCAGCGCCACGGATTTGAGGCTGCCAACAACGTCCGTGAACCACAAACGCACAAACCGTACGTCGCGCTCTTCAATGGTGCGCAGCACAAATTCCTGCTGACGGTTCATGTATGTGCCTCTTCCTTTGACGCCCCGCCCATCACCGAATGCGGGCAGGCAAGCGGGTAGGTTTGCGGGCAGTTGTAATCCCTGCACTGATTACTCTACTAAGTCCTGCGCCACGGTTTGCCCAAATCGACATACGACTCGTAATAAGGTGGAGGCATGGCACCCACAAGTACTCCTGATTCCACTGCGACGTCCTCCAGCGGGACTGATTCCGCCGAGCTAGTCTCCCCTTACGGCAATGGTGCCGCAGCTGCTGCCCCCACGCCAGCCCAGCACGCTACAAGGGCCATTCCGGCCACGGCACCCAAGGTTCGCACCCACCACTTGCAGGCAGCGAAATTGGCCGGCGAAAAGTTTGCCATGCTCACTGCTTACGATCAGTACACGGCACAAATTTTTGACGAGGCTGGCATCGAGGTGCTGCTCGTGGGGGATTCCGCCTCCAACAATGTCCTGGGCAACGAAACCTCCCTACCCATCACGCTGGATGAAATGATCATCTTCTGCCGCGCGGTGACGGCCGGGGCCAAGCGTGCCCTCGTCGTGGCCGATCTTCCCTTCGGCAGCTACGAACAGTCTCCCGAGCAGGCCATCGCATCCTCGGTGCGCCTCATGAAGGAGGGCCTGGTCCATGCGGTCAAGATGGAAGGTGGGGCCTATTACGCCTCAACCGTGCAGGCCCTGACACAGGCAGGCATCCCAGTCATGGCCCACATTGGCTTCACGCCTCAAAGCGAACACACTCTGGGCGGATACCGTGTTCAGGGCCGCGGCGACATGGCCCAAACCATGATTGACGACGCCGTAGCGCTGGCTGACGCCGGCGCGTTCTGCGTGTTGATGGAAATGGTGCCGGCAACCACGGCCACCGCCGTCGATGCCGCCGTTTCTGTGCCCACCGTGGGCATTGGCGCCGGAAATTCAACCACCGGTCAGGTACTGGTGTGGCAGGACATGGCCGGGCTGCGTACAGGCAAGATCGCCAAGTTCGTCAAGCAGTATGCGCAAATGCGCGGCATCCTTGCCGACGCCGCTACCGAGTTCGCGAGCGAGGTGCACTCCGGCACCTTCCCCGGCCCCGAGCACACCTTCTAACTCAGCCTTCTTCGTCTTCTTCGTCCTGTGCGTCGGCCAGTTCGTTGCGCTCACGGACCTTCGCCAATGCTTGTTCAGCTTCGGCACGAGATTCGTAGGGCCCAATCAGGGACTGCCACCCTGACTGGGCGTCTTTTTCAACTTCGTGGGTCTGAACGTTGTACCAGTACTTCGCCATGGTGTTCTCCGCGTCTGTAGTTCGGTGTTTCTGATAAATGCTTCTGTCAAATGCCGCTGTCAACGCCCATCATAGGCTCGCACTGGGCACCTCGCGGCAGCCTGTGAACAAAACTTATAGGATGGGCTCATGTCTTCAACTGCAACCACGGCACCTATTGGCAAGCTCGTTCCCGGAATCATCAGCCCTGAACTGGCAGTCCCCTTCTCGATCCCCCGCCCAGAATATGTGGGCAAGGCAGGCCCGACACCCTTCAAGGGCTCCGAGGTCAAGGACGCCGAAACCCTGGAGAAGATCCGTGTCTCCTCCAAGATTGCCGCCCAAGCCATCGTGGAGGTGGGCAAGCATATTGTCCCCGGCGTCACCACGGATGCCCTAGACCGGATCGGGCACGAGTTCTTGCTCGACCACAAGGCCTACCCCTCGACGCTCGGCTACAGGGGTTTCCAAAAGTCCCTGTGCTCCTCCATCAATGAGGTCATTTGCCACGGCATTCCGGACACCACGGTTGTTGAAGATGGTGACATCATCAACATTGACATCACGGCGTTCAAGAACGGCGTCCATGGCGACACGAACTGGACGTTCACCGTGGGTAATGTTGACGAAGAATCCCGCCTGCTGGTGGAACGTACCCAGGAATCACTGAGGCGGGCCATCCGGGCGGTTGCGCCCGGCCGTGAGATCAACGTTATTGGCCGCACCATTGAGTCCTATGCCAAGCGCTTTGGCTACGGCGTAGTTCGCGATTTCACCGGACATGGCGTAGGCGAGGCCTTCCACACGGGCCTGATAATTCCGCACTATGACGCGGCGCCCGCCTACAACACGGTTATGGAAGAAGGCATGGTGTTCACGATCGAACCCATGCTTACGCTTGGCGGTATCGAGTGGGACATGTGGGCCGACGACTGGACAGTTGTCACCCGTGACCGTAAGCGGACAGCACAGTTTGAACACACCATGGTTGTAACTGCCACAGGTGCAGAAGTACTCACCTTGCCGTAACCCTTGACGCCACGCAGTGCGATGCTGCAGTGAGCTGCAGTACACTACCAAGGGCGCCCGCCTGCCGTGGGCACCCCCTTTCAGCTTTGCCCCTTCGACTCTTCAGGAGCCTGCATGTCTAAGAAGCACTCATCCGCCAGCACTGTCATTGGCATCGATATTGGCGGTACGGGCATCAAGGGTGGGATCGTTGACTTGGACAGCGGAGAGGTGTTGGGCGATCGCTACCGGATCCCCACCCCCACACCGTCGACTCCCCAGGCAGTGGCCAAGGTGGTCAAGGAGATCGTCGACGAGCTCATGACCCGTCCGCACGCTCCCAGTCAGGACGCGCCCGTCGGCATCACGTTCCCGGCCATCATCTCCCATGGCGTGGCACGCTCCGCAGCAAATGTGGATAAGTCCTGGATCGACGCCGATGTGGATGACATCTTCACCAAGGAACTGGGGCGTGACGTTCAGGTGATGAACGACGCCGATGCCGCCGGCTTGGCAGAAGCCCGCTACGGCGCCGGCAAGGACGTTAAGGGAACCGTTCTGGTCATCACCCTTGGCACCGGCATCGGATCGGCTTTCATCTTCAACGGCAAGCTCATTCCCAATGTTGAATTGGGTCACCTGGAAATCGACGGCGTCAATGCCGAGAGCAAGGCTTCAGCCAGCGCCCGCGAACGCGACGGCATCTCATGGGATGAATACTCCGTTCGCCTGCAGCGCTACTTCTCCCACGTCGAGTTCCTCTTTTCCCCCGAACTGTTCATCATTGGCGGCGGCATCTCCAAGCGCAGCGAAGATTACCTGCCACAGCTGAAGCTGCGCACCAAGATCATCACGGCCGAACTGAAAAACAACGCCGGAATCGTTGGCGGCGCACTGCAGGCAGCCGTCCACTTCAAGCTGACCAAATAAAAAAATGGCCCCGACCATGGCTCAGCCTGAAGTGGCTCAACGTGGCGTGGCCATTATTACCGGTGCCAGCCGGGGCATCGGCGCAGCCACGGCAATCATGGCCGCCACGGCCGGATATGCGGCAGTGGTCAACTTCAGCGAAGATTCAGACGGCGCAGCCGGAGTTGTTGAACAGATCAAGAACGACGGCGGGACCGCCGTGGCCGTGCAGGCGGACGTCAGCGACCCAGACGCTGTCCTGCGCCTGTTCGAGGCAGCACAAGCCTTGGGGCCGGTAACAGCGGTCGTCAACAATGCCGGGATCACCGGTGACATCATCGGCAACCTTGTGGATGTCTCACCGGAGACTATCAAGCGTGTGCTTGAGGTCAATGTCGCCGGGACTGTGTTCATGTGTCAGGAAGCTACGCGCCGTATGTCGATCCTCTCCGGCGGCATGGGCGGATCGATCGTGAACATTTCCTCGACAGCCGTCAAGGCCGGCTCGCCCGGCACCTGGGTGCACTACGCGGCATCAAAAGGCGCCGTGGATGTCCTGACGGTGGGACTTGCCACGGAAGCAGCCGCCCACGGCATCCGAGTCAACGCGGTGTCGCCCGGGAGCACCAACACTGGCCTCCACGCCGCTGCTGGCATGCCAGGACGGGTTGACGGCCTCAAACACCTCATCCCGCTGGGTCGCGGTGGTGAACCAGGGGAAGTTGCCGCGGCCGTGTTGTGGCTGTTGAGCGCGGAAGCTTCTTACGTCACGGGGGCAATCCTGCCCGTGGCCGGCGGGCGATAACGCCAGCAGATCCCACAGAGAAGGGCTGAGCGGTGCAGATGCACCGCCCAGCCCTTCTCTGCGGGAACTAGTTTCCTGTGGCCCGAGCGCCAGCATCGGCCTTGTCACTGCGCAGCTGGGCTATGGAAGCTTCAAAGTCCTCCAGCGATTCAAAGGCCTGGTAAACGCTGGCGAACCGCAGGTACGCCACAAGGTCAAGGCGCCGCAGTGGTGCCAGGATGGCCAGACCAACATCGTTGGCCTCAATTTCGGCAGCCCCGCTGGCCCGGATGGACTCTTCAACTTCCTGCGCCAGTTTGGCCAGATCATCGTCGGTGACGGGCCGTCCCTGACAGGCCTTGCGGACACCGCTGATGACCTTGCTTCGGCTGAAGGGCTCGGCCACCCCGGATCGCTTGCTTACCGTGAGACTTGCCGTTTCAACCGTGCTGAAACGACGTCCGCACTCCGTACACTGACGGCGACGACGGATGGATGAGCCGTCGTCGGATAGACGCGAATCAACAACCCGCGAATCGGGATTGCGGCAAAACGGGCAATACATGCGGATCCCTTCGGGTGGTGGTGCTCACCAGTCTAGGGTGAGAAATTGTCAAACAATAATCCCGCAGCCCCCACAGCTGCACAATCACCACAAGGGCCATTGCCACACCTAGGCGAAGCGGACGGCCACTGCATCACCGTGAGCCGGTAGCCCCTCGGCCTTGGAAAGCGTAATCACGTGGTCCGCTACCTGCGCCAGGGCATCCTTGTTGTAGTTAATGACCTGTACAGCGCGCAGGAACGTGGTGACATTCAATCCAGAGGAAAACGCGGCCGTTCCACTGGTGGGCAGGACATGGTTGGACCCTGCACAGTAGTCGCCAAGGCTGACCGGGCTGTAATCCCCCACAAAGATGGCGCCGGCATTGGTGATCCGGGCAGCGACGGCTACGGCATTTTCCGTCACCACTTCCAAGTGCTCGGCAGCGTAAGCGTTGCACACCGCAACACCCTGATCCAGGTCGTCGACAAGAACAATGCCCGACTGCGGACCATTCAATGCAGTTTCAACACGTTCCCGGTGCCTGGTGGTGGCCACCTGGCGACGTAATTCTTCTTCGACGGCGTCGGCAAGCTCCAGCGACGGCGTAACCAGCACGGAGGCGGCGTTGGGATCGTGCTCTGCCTGGCTGATGAGATCGGCTGCCACAAACGCCGGGTTCGCGCTCTGATCCGCCAGGACCGCAATTTCTGTGGCGCCAGCCTCGGAGTCAATGCCAACAACCCCCTTGACCAGGCGCTTGGCCGTGGCGACAAAGATATTGCCCGGGCCCGTAACGACATCAACAGGCTCAATGACGCCGCCTGCTCCATTAGCGCTGCTACCAGCCTGGACGCCGTAGGCGAAGGCAACGATGGCCTGGGCCCCGCCCATGGCGTAAACCTCATCGATCCCCAGCAGCGCGGCCGCAGCCAACACCGTCAGATCCGGAAGGCCACCAAATTCCTTTTGCGGCGGTGATGCAAGGGCCACCGAGCCTACGCCGGCGGCCAGCGCCGGAACAACGTTCATAATGACAGATGAAGGATAAGCAGCAAGGCCGCCCGGCACGTAAAGGCCAACACGGCGCACCGGAATCCAATGTGAGGATACAACAGCACCAGCGGCGATAGGTACGTCGATGTCAGCGGGCTTTTGGGCCTGCGCGAATGCCTTGGCGCGGGAAATCGACTCTTCCAGGGCGGCCCGCACCTGTGGGTCCAGAGATTCCAGCGCCTGGGCAAGTGCTTCGGCCGGGACCCGGGGGTGTTCCTGGGTGACGCCGTCGAACTTCAGGGCAAGCTCCGAAAGTGCCGCATGGCCGCGCTCCCGCACATCGGCAATAATGCCATGAACGGCGGTCTCGGCCGTCGTGACGGTCGACTGGGCCGTCCGGGGAACGGCGCTTTTCAATTCGGCAAGGCTCAGGGTGCGTCCGCGCAGGTCGGTGCGATGCAGGTTTGCGAATGCGCTGGATGGGGCGGTGGACACGGAAGATTCAAGGTTGCTCACCCGGGTAAGTTTACCCGTTGGCCCCGGCGGTGGTGTGCAGCGTCTCATCTGGTGACGGCACGAAAGCGTAGGAGAGAAGGCTCCACACAAAGAGCACCACCGTCGCAAGCAGCGGCCACAGCAGGAGCAACGGGCCCGAACGCAGGGAGAACACGATGCTGGGGTTGGGCATGTTTTCCGGCGGTGTCTGGAAGAGATCTCCGGCAAAAACACCCATTCTCCATGCGACGACGGACCCCACCAGTCCAGACACGGCCAGAATCACGATGGCCATCGGTGCCGCAGCGTGCTTTGTCGCCGAGCCCAAGGCACGGCGCCGTCGCTGGGATGAACGGCGGGATGGTGAGCGGCTCTGGGAGGAAGTGCGCATTGTGACCATGGCGGAGAAAGCCCCCGCCAAGGCCAGCAGGATCCCCAGCACGGCATCACGCGGCAACCAGATGGTGGCATCGGTGCCTTTGCCGTAGAAAGCTCCGCCTGGTGCCAGCAGCCACCACAGGACCCCGACAACCATGCCTGTAAGGACGGCAAAGGACAAGCCACTACGCCAAAGGGCCCGCGTCTCCTGGCGCATCAGCCTTCCAGACACGTCGGACCCAACAGGACCTTCAAGTCCCCAAACAAGGCAGGGGTGGGATTGACGCGGTGGTGCAAAGGCAGTTTCATGACTTTCATGGAGCGGCTGCCGGACAAGTGCATCTTGACTTCGGTGTTGCCGCGGTGATCCCCCAACACGTTCTTCAAAGCCAGCAACACTTGCTCGTTGGCCTTGTGTTCCGGCATGGAGATGACCAGCGGACCGGAAAGGCCTTCGCTCAGGTCAGGAACGCTCAGTTCCATAGCGTTCAAGGTGACGGCCCCGTCGTCGCGCTTTTGCAGGCGTCCCTTGATGACCACGATCAGGTCTTCGGCCAGGACGTTGGCGATGGGACCGTACACCTGACCAAAGAACATGACCTCAACCGAGCCACCAAGATCCTCCACCTCGCAGCGCGCGTACGGGTTGCCGCTGCTCTTGGCAATGCGCCGTTGCAAGTTGGTGATCATGCCCGAAATGGTGATGATGTGACCATCCTGGGGGCCGTCGTCGGCGAGCAGCGCGGTGATGGAAATGTCGGCGTTTTGACTCAGAACGCCTTCCAGTCCACGCAGCGGGTGGTCGGAGACGTAGAGGCCCAGCATGTCGCGCTCAAACGCCAGCTTGTCCTTCTTCTCCCATTCGGGAAGGTCCGGAATCTCGGTGATCAAGGCGGCTTCGGGTTCGGCGTCCCCGCCGAGCCCGGCAAAGAGGTCAAACTGCCCCACGGCCTCGTTGCGCTTGATGGTGATGACAGAGTCCACGGCTTCTTCGTGGATCATGGCCAGGGCCCTGCGGGCATGGCCCAGAGAATCAAAGGCACCGGCCTTGATCAAGGATTCGATGGTGCGCTTGTTGCACACCACCGCCGGAACCTTCATCAAGAAGTCGGCGAAGTTCTCAAAATTGCCGCGCTCCGTGCGGGAGTCAACCAGGCCGTTCACTACGTTGGCGCCAACGTTGCGGATGGCACCCATGCCAAAGCGGATGTCGCTGCCCACCGGGGTGAAGTTCAGCGCTGATTCGTTGACATCAGGGGCCAGCACGGTAATGCCCATGCGGCGGCTCTCGTTCAGGTACAGAGCCAGTTTGTCCTTGTCATCCCCGACGCTGGTCAGCAGCGCAGCCATGTATTCGGCCGGGTAATGCGCCTTGAGGTAGGCGGTCCAGTAGCTGATGACACCGTACGCGGCGGAGTGGGCCTTGTTGAAGGCGTAGTCAGAGAAGGGCAGCAGGATCGCCCACAAGGTGGTGACAGCGGCGTCAGAGTAACCGTTGTCCAACATGCCCTGGTGGAAGCCGGCGTACTGCTTATCCAGTTCGGACTTCTTCTTCTTACCCATTGCACGGCGCAAAATATCAGCCCGGCCCAGCGAATAGCCGGCCAGCTTCTGCGCGATGGACATGACCTGCTCCTGGTACACGATCAAACCGTAGGTACCGCCGAGAATCTCCGCCAGCGGTTCTTCAAGCTCGGGGTGAATCGGGGTGATCGGCTGCAGGCCGTTCTTGCGCAAGGCATAGTTCGTGTGCGAATCGGCACCCATGGGGCCGGGCCGGTATAGCGCCAGGACGGCGGAGATGTCCTCAAAGTTGTCCGGACGCATGAGCTTGAGGAGCCCGCGCATGGGTCCGCCGTCGAGCTGGAACACGCCCAGCGTGTCACCACGGGCCATGAGCTCGTAGGAGGCGACGTCGTCGTACTCCAGACCTTCAAGGTCTAGTTCAAAGCCCGTGTTGGCCTTAATGTTCTCCAGGGCGTCGGTGATGATGGTGAGGTTGCGCAACCCCAAAAAGTCCATCTTGATCAGGCCAAGGCCTTCACTCGTCGGGTAGTCGAACTGCGTGATGACCTGCCCGTCTTGGATGCGGCGCATGATCGGGATGACGTCGATGATGGGATCGGAGCTCATGATCACACCGGCCGCGTGAACACCCCACTGGCGCTTGAGGCCTTCAAGCCCCTTGGACAGTTCAAAGACCTTGGCCGCTTCAGGATCACTGTTGATCAGGTTGCGGAAATCGGCGGCCTCGCTGTAGCGCTTGGCCTCCGGGTTTTCAATGTCATTGAGCAGGATGTCCTTGGCCATGACGGCCGGTGGCAGCGCCTTGGTCAGCATTTCACCCATGCTGAAGGGGTGTCCAAGGACGCGGGATGAGTCCTTCAAGGCCTGCTTAGTCTTGATGCTGCCGTAGGTGACGATCATGGCAACACGCTCATCGCCGTACTTTTCGGTCACATACTTGATGACCTCATGGCGGCGGCGATCATCGAAGTCCACGTCAAAGTCAGGCATGGAGACGCGTTCCGGGTTCAGGAAACGCTCAAAGATCAGGCCGTGCCGGATCGGATCGAGATCGGTGATGCGCATGGCATAGGCAACCATGGAACCGGCACCTGAACCACGGCCCGGGCCCACGCGGATGCCGTGGTCCTTTGACCAGTTGATGAAGTCGGCAACCACAAGGAAGTAGCCCGGGAAGCCCATCTTGATGATGACGCCAAGTTCATAATCGGCCCGCTCCCGAACATTGTCTGGAATACCCGCCGGGTACCTGAACTTCAGCCCGGCGTCGACCTCCTTGACCAACCAGGACGTTTCATCGTCGCCGGGCGGGCAGGGGAACTTGGGCATGTAATTGGCGTCCGTGTTAAAGGACACTTCACAGCGCTCGGCGATGAGAAGCGTATTGTCACAGGCTTCGGGCAATTCCGAGAACAGCGAACGCATTTCAGCCGGAGACTTCAGGTAGTAGCCGCTACCGCTAAACGCAAAGCGCTTGCCACCCTGATCATAAGTGGGCTCGGTGAGCGTGGACGCCGATTGCAGGGCCAAGAGTGCCTCGTGGGCCTTGGCATCGTGCTCGTGGGTGTAGTGGAGATCGTTCGTGGCGACCAGCGGGATCGCCAATTCCTTGGCCAGGCGCAGCAAGTCCTTGGTGACGCGTCGCTCAATGTCCAGGCCGTGGTCCATGAGTTCGCAGAAGTAGTTTTCCTTGCCGAAGATGTCCTGGAATTCGGCGGCCGTAGCCTTGGCTTCGTTGTACTGGCCCAAGCGGAGCCTTGTTTGCACCTCGCCGGAGGGGCACCCCGTGGTCGCAATCAGGCCCGGGTGGTACTGGTTTAGCAGTTCACGGTCAAGGCGCGGGTACTTGCCCATGGGCGAATCCAGGGAACCAAGGGAGGAGGCCCGGAACAGGTTCCGCATGCCCTGGTTGTTGTAGCTGAGCAGCGTCATGTGGGTGTAGAAACCACCACCTGAGACGTCGTCCTTCTTCTGGGACTCCTCGGTGCGCCACTTGACCCTGGTCTTGTCCGTGCGAGCGGTGCCCGGGGTGACATAGGCTTCAACACCAATGATGGGCTTGATGCCCGCGTCGGTGGCCTTCCGCCAAAAATCGAAGGCCCCGAAAAGGTAGCCATGATCCGTGGTGGCCAAGGCCGGCATTTCAAGCCGTTTGGCCTCGTCAAACAGTTCGGTCAGGCGCGCCGCACCGTCCAACATGGAGTACTCGGTGTGCGTATGAAGATGAACAAAACTGTCAGTCGATGAGCTAGCCACCGAACCATTCTACGTGCCAAAAATGAAACGCTGACCGACCACACGACGCTCGCTCACATCCGGGGGTTTAAACCATTACGCTCCCTCTCATGACGAGAGGGAGCGTAAAACAGAAGCACTCAGTGTTCGCCGCGCAGATGGTCCAGCGCGTAGTTCAGGTCCTGCGGGTATGGGCTTGTCACCGATACCAACTCCCCCGTCGACGGGTGCGTGAAGCCGAGTTTGTGCGCGTGCAGCCATTGCCGCGTCAGACCCAGTTCAGCCGCCAGCGTGGGATCGGCACCGTAGGTGAGGTCTCCGGCGCAGGGGTGGCGTAGGGCCGAGAAGTGTACGCGGATCTGGTGTGTGCGCCCCGTCTCCAAGTGCACCTCAACCAAGGAGGCCTTGCCGAATGCTTCAAGGACCTCGTAGTGAGTGATCGAAGGGCGGCCGTCCTCGATCACGGCAAAACGCCAGTCAAAGCCTGGGTGCCGACCAATGGGCGCATCGATGGTGCCCGCCAGCGGATCGGGCAGACCTTGTACCACCGCGTGGTAAACCTTCTCCACGGTCCGTTCACGGAAGGCCTGCTTGAGAACTGTGTAGGCGTGTTCGGTCTTGGCAACCACCATGGCACCCGAGGTGCCAACGTCGAGCCGGTGAACAATTCCAACCCGCTCCTGTGCACCGGAGGTGGAGATTCGGAATCCGGCGGCGGCTAGCCCACCCACAACTGTGGGACCAACCCAGCCCGGTGAGGGGTGGGCGGCCACGCCTACGGGTTTGTCGACCACCACGAAATCGTCGTCGTCTAGCAGGATGTTCAAGCCATCAACTGGCTCAACCACAACTTCAAGGAAGTCACGACGCTCAGGAATCGTGACCTGAACACTGGCCCCGGCCTTGAACTTCTCGCTTTTTCCCAAGATCACACCGTTTTGGAGCACGTTTCCCTCCGTGCACAGCAACGCCGCGGCGGAACGTGAGATGCCCAGCAGCACTGCCAGTCCGGCGTCGGCCCGACTGCCAGCGACGTCTTCAGGAACGGTAAAAGTTTCAGTCATTTTCGGTTTCCTCGCCCACGATTTCGGCCTTCTTTTCTGGTGCAACTTCCTCCGGCTTGACCCCACTCATCGGGAGGCCAAGGAGAGTCAACACGCAGATGGTGATGACCCCGCCAACCACGGCCATATCGGCCATGTTGAAGATGGCAAAATTCGGGAAGGAAATGAAGTCAACGACGTGACCCATGGCGAACGACGGCGGACGAAACAGCCTGTCCGTCAGGTTACCCAGAGCGCCTCCCAGAACCAGACCAAGGCCAATCCCCCACCAGGCAGAGCCGATCCGCCGGGACATGACGATGATCGCAACGGCTACTGCCGCCATGACCAAAGTAAAGAACCAGGTGAAGTTTTCACCAATGGAGAATGCCGCGCCGGAATTGCGAATGAAGTACCACTGCAGGACACCCGGAATCACAGCCGTGGTTTGACCTTCAACCATGGTGGAAGTAACCCACCATTTGGTCAATTGATCGCACGTATAGGCAAACACCGCAAAGCCTAGCCACAGCCACCAAAATGTTCGACGGCGGAGCTTGGACGGTGCTGCCGGGCCCTGCAAAGAGTTCTCGCTCATGTTGCTTTCATTTGTTCTTTGGCAAAAAAGTAATTGGTCAATTAAAAAAGCCGGTGGAACAAGTTTCCTTGCACCACCGGCTTTTAGTTCTTGGCTTAGGATTCCGAGTTACCCTCGGTGAAATCCGGTGCTGCCACCGAACCGCGTGCATCCAAGTCACGCAGCTGACCTTCAATGTAGGTCTTCAAGCGTGAACGGTAGTCGCGCTCGAAGCCGCGCAACTGCTCGACCTTGCGTTCGAGCACTGAACGCTGCTGCTCCAGGGCACCGAGCGTCTTGCGGCTCTTCTCCTGTGCATCGTTGACCAGTGTGCTGGCCTCGATCTGTGCTTCGGCGATGATCTTGTCGCGCTGCTCCACACCTGCGTTGACGTATTCGTCGTGCAGGCGCTGAGCCAAGGCGATAACGCCGGTTGCGGACTCTGCCGAGGTAGCGGAAACCGCTGCCGCTGCGGGAGCAGCCGCAACAACGGGCGCTTCCTCAACAACAGGCTCGGGCTCAACAACCGGCTCGGGCTCAACGACGGGCTCGGGCTTGACCGGCTCCTTGACAACTTCCGGCTCCTTCGTCAACAGCGGGGCTGCTGCGACAGGAGCGGCTGCGGAGTCGGATCCACCATCGGCGAGCTGCTTGCGCAGGTCATCGTTTTCTTGGTGCAAGCGGCGAAGCTCTACGACGATTTCGTCAAGAAAATCGTCAACTTCGTCCTGGTCGTAGCCTTCGCGGAACTTCGTCGGCTGGAACCGCTTGTTGACAACGTCTTCTGGCGTAAGCGCCATTTAGTCACCTCATTGGTTTTAGTGAATCTGGTACTGACCGAAGCCGTCCAGACTACGGTACCGAATACAAATCTAACGACCTGCACTGGGGTCTATCGCTTTTTACAATATAACTTTTCCTCGATGAAAACTAACGACGCGGCTCTAATTCACAAAACTTTTTGTGACACTCATCCCAATACCCACGGTGACGAGCAACAAAATGAAGCCAATATCAAGTGCCATGGACCCAATCCGCAGTGGTGGAATCATGGCTCGCAACTTACGCAGCGGCGGGTCGGTGAGTCGGTAAACAACTGATGCGCCAATCAAGGCTGCGCCCTTGGGACGCCAGTCGCGAGCGAAGACCTGTACCCAGTCAAACACCATGCGCAGCAGAAGTGTGAGGAAGTACAGGAGTAACAACAGGTAGAGAAGAGCAAAGACAATTGTCACGCGAGTGCACACAATCCCTAGGTGGCCGAAATTCAAACGAAATGCTGTGTCCAGAATAGACCAAAGCCCGGACACACCGTGTCCGGGCAAAGGAGAAACATCGCTGGCGCAAGAACTTGGTGCGGACCGAACCGGCCCGCACGGCTAGCTCTGGTTGAAGAAAGTTGCCTGCGTGTCTGATATCTTCTTGTCGTCACCGAGGACTTCGATGTATGACGGAGAGAGCAGGAACACCTTGTTTGTTACGCGCTCGATGGAGCCGCGCAGGCCAAACACCAATCCGGCTGAGAAGTCGACCAAGCGCTTGGCGTCGGCCTCACCCATGTCGGTGACGTTCATGATGACCGGAATACCATCCCGGAAACTTTCACCAATGATTTTTGCGTCATTGTATGACCGCGGGTGGACGGTGGTAATCTGGCGCAAACTTTCTGCCTCTTCCCGAGTTGATGCGGCACGCTTGATGGGGGTCACTGGAGCCCGGTATTCGTCATCGCCGGCCTTTGGCGCGGCGGATTCCACGACGGGAGCAGGCGTTGGGGCCGTTTCACGCGCTTCACGCTCGATGGTTTGGACGTAATCTTCGTCTTTTTGGAATGACGGAGCATGCTCAGCGTCATAGTGCTCGTCACCGTCGGCGAGTCCAAGAAAGATCATTGTCTTGCGCATAGCGCCAGCCATGGTTGCTCCTCTTTAGTCTGCAAAGCACAAATCACGTCACCGGTAGCTTGTGCGGTACTTCAGCGTTGTTGCCAACACTCAAAACGCTACAGTAAAGGCGGACGGGGGCCGAGTATATCGGAACCGACACGCAGGTGTGTCGCACCCACGGCCATGGCTGCTTCCAGGTCGTGACTCATGCCAGCCGAGATTCCGGTGGCACGGGGGTGGTTGGCGATCAGCGCCGAGGATGTCTCCGCCAGTAGGGCAAAGGCTGGTTCGGGTTTTACCCCTAGAGGGGCGACGGCCATTACCCCGGCCAGATCCAACCCCGCTGTGCCGGCAATCAGGTCTGCCAACGCAGTAATGTCCGACGGCGCGACCCCTCCCCTTCCGCTGTGGTTGGCAACCTCGGCGTCGGCCAGTCCGGGGTACGCCTCGCTGAGGTCGAGCTGAATGAAACATTCAAGGTTGGCCCGGCCGTTGCTTTGCTGCTGGATCGCCATTGCCTTACCCAATGCTCTTACGAGCGAGGCCCTGTCAATGGAATGGACCGATTGTGCGTAGGCGGCAACAGACTTGGCCTTGTTGGTCTGCAGCTGGCCAATGAAGTGCCATCGCAGTTCCGGGTCCGCCACCTCAAGCGCCTTGGCTGCCGCCTCTTGGTCACGGTTTTCGCCAACGTCGGCAATACCCAAGGAACGCAGACGCAGGACATCGGCAGCGGGATGAAATTTTGTCACCACAATGAGGGTGGGCCCGGCCTTGCTGCCGGCGGCCACCTCGATGCGGTGACGGACCACCGCGAGACGATCGGCGAGAACTGCGGTACGGTCATCGTGCAGAGTCATTGCGTGGGATTACTTTCGTTCGATTGCACCTTGTTAGTGCCAGACAAATCAGTGCCAGACAGGGCAGCGGCGAAGCCTATGAAGCGGCCTTCCACTTCCCCGTCGCGCTGGGAACGGCGGTGGGAGAAGTAACGCGAATCCTCGAGGGTGCAAACTCCTGAGGCGTGCGCTGTGGCGCCGTTGGCGGTTAGCTGTTCAATGACCGCCGCTGGAAGGTCCAACGCGGGCGTCCCCCATGTGGTGGTTGAGTGGGATGCCGGTGCGACTGCTGCCACTGCTGCCCGCATGGCTTCGGGAACTTCATAGCATTTGCCGCACACGCTCGGTCCCAGCCACGCCTCAAGGGTGACTGCCCCTAACCGACGCATCTGGGCGACAACAGCGCCGATGACGTCCTTCTCCACGCCGGGCCGCCCGGCGTGGGCTACACCAATAACGGCGCTACCGGAAGGGGTCTCTCCTACCAGGACTACGGGGACGCAATCGGCCACCATGACGGCCAGCCCGGTTGGTTCGCCGTCAGGACGCATGACCATGGCGTCGACCGTGGGCGCGGACGCCCCCGTGGCGGCAGCTTCGCCTGCGGCAATCACCGCCACATCTGCACCATGAACCTGGTTCATGTAGGCGAGTAGCGGCGTAGGTGCCGCCACTGATAGTGACTGGCGGGCCAGCTGCGCTTCCACATCAGCCCTGCGACCGGCTACTTCCTGGGCAGCGTCACCAACATGAAAGGCCAGGTTGCCTGCCGTGGTGTCGGTAAAGCCCACCCATATTCCGGGACGAACCTGTTCTGAAAACCACATGCAAACAACCTGACCAATCTGGCGCCACCGGCAACTAACGGTGACTAAGGAACATACTTCAGGACGCCCTGTCTACCCCAGGACGACTTGCCTACTTCAGGAAGTCGGGGACATCGAGATCATCGGAACGGTGACCACTCAGGTCCGGTTCAACGATGGCGGGCAGCTCAACGTCAAAGCCACCGTCTGCCGGAACGTTGCTACCGGAGTGCTGGCCCCACTGGTTGAGGTTCGTGACAGTGGCGCTGGCGGGAACCGCCGCCGGTACCGGAGGGGCCACGGCCACTGCCGGTTCCAGGTTTTCGGACGGATTTTCAGGATCATCAAAGCCTGCAGCAATAACGGTGACACGGACTTCATCGCCAAGCGCGTCATCAATGACAGCACCAAAGATGATGTTGGCTTCGGGGTGGGCTACTTCCTGCACGAGGCGGGCGGCCTCGTTGATTTCGAAGAGCCCAAGGTCCGAACCACCCTGCACGGACAGCAGAACTCCGTGTGCGCCATCAATGGAGGCTTCAAGCAGCGGTGAGGCGATAGCTAGTTCGGCGGCCTTGACCGCACGGTCTTCGCCGCGAGCCGAGCCAATACCCATGAGAGCCGAGCCGGCGCCCTGCATGACCGATTTGACGTCCGCGAAGTCAAGGTTGATCAAGCCCGGGGTGGTAATGAGGTCGGTGATGCCCTGGACACCCGAGAGCAGGACCTGGTCTGCGGAGCGGAAAGCATCCATGACGGAGACATTGCGGTCACTGATGGACAGGAGTCGGTCGTTCGGGATGACGATAAGGGTATCGACCTCGTCACGGAGCGCTTCGATGCCTGCGTCGGCGCTGGATGCGCGGCGACGGCCTTCAAAAGTGAACGGTCGTGTAACAACACCAATGGTCAAGGCACCCAAGGTCCGGGCGATACGGGCAACAACGGGTGCGCCACCGGTTCCGGTGCCACCACCCTCGCCCGCCGTAACGAAGACCATGTCAGCTCCGCGCAGGACTTCTTCGATCTCTTCCTGATGATCTTCCGCCGCCTGGCGTCCAACGTCCGGGTTGGCGCCTGCTCCGAGACCGCGTGTCAGCTCGCGGCCGACGTCAAGCTTGACGTCGGCATCGCTCATCAACAGTGCTTGTGCGTCGGTGTTGATGGCGATAAATTCCACGCCGCGCAAACCCACGTCAATCATGCGGTTCACTGCATTTACGCCGCCACCGCCGATACCGACGACTTTGATGACTGCCAAGTAATTCTGGGGTGCTGCCACGTTAGGTGTCCCTTGTTCGTATGTTGCTTCGAAGATCAAAAAATTTTGCTGCCGCCAAAGGCTCCGGCCCCTACAACAAGGTGTCGGCGTCGATCTCCGGGGCAACCTTGAAGTGTTGCTTGAAACTTTATTAGCTTAACCCTCAACTTGAAGGTTATAGTTATGTCAACTAACTCTTATGTGTGACGCTATGATGCATCCACGCCGCATGCAATGACCACTGCCGCGTGTCGCCGTAATCCGCCAAAAAAGACGTCACGGCTACCGAGGTTAGTGCCGCATCCCACTCCATCATGGCCTAGTCCCTGCCGATTCCAGTTCACCGCGTCACCGGATGACGTGGAGCGCTGACGTCGAAGACTTTGGCCGGGGCAGGATCGGGCTTTCCCGCAGCCGCCGTAGGCGGCGGTGCGTTGAGCAAAGCCTCGAGAACTTGAGCCTTCAGTTCCATGTCACTGGCATTGCCCCACACCACGCTTCTGCCGTCGGCAAGGGCTAACTCCACTGCGTCCGGGGACTTCGCCGTTGCATTGGCAAGCTGCGAGAGAATGCCCTGTGGCAAATTTGCCAGGACAGCCGTCATGGCCTGGAACGTGTCCTGGCCAATCGCTGCCGTGCCGCCGTCGATCAACGGCAACGACGCCTTCGCCGGATCCTTGGTGGAACCGAGCTGGACTCCGTCCTGATCCACCATCAGGTAGTTCTCGCCATTCTTAAGCAGTGCCACGGGAACCCGTTCCACAATGTGCACCAGCAGGGTTGACGGAGGCCTGGCCTCGATACTGGAGCTCTTGACCTGGACCACGGAGTCAAGAAGTTCCTGAACCTCAGAGTCCGTGACCTGTGGCAAGGGCTTGTTCACGAGTGGTGCCACCGCTAGTTGCAGGGTCCCGTCGCCAACGAGCTTCTGGCCGTCGAATACCACCGTCTTGACACCCAAAACGGGAGAAAACATGGCCATGGCCATGATGAGCGCCAGGACGACTCCAACGCCCCCCACCGCAAACATGACGATGCGTCGCCGGCGCTTGTATTCAGGGACAGGAAAGGCCAGTACCTTTGCGCCCCCCTCCGTGTCAGCCTTTCCCGGCTCGCCTTTCTTCATAGGCTCGCCTTTTTGATCCGGCACGGCTTTTTGTACCTGCGCTGCTTTTTGATCCGGCACGGCTTTTTGAGCTGGCACGGTTTTTTGAGACGGCTGGTCTTTTTGGACCCGTGCCGGCTTGGCCTTGGGCCGCGAGGCCCCGGCCCGTGGCACGGAAAACTTCCGGGCGGCAGGCTTTTCACCAGTAGCCTCCATCAGCGGGACCACGGATACCTTGGAACTCGTGCGGCGGACAGCCGTGTTTTCCGTTTCGTCCGTGGCTTCAGCGGTCGGTGGTACCGGGCCCAGCCGCGTCCTAATAACTCGGGGCTTGCGCGGCTCAGCCATCGCTACCTTCGTCGACACTGCCTTCGTCAACACTGTTCTTGTTCAGCGCGGCAACGAGTTCCGGTCCAAATTCCGTGACGTCACCGGCACCGACGGTCAAGATGATATCGCCGGCAGTGGCGCCATCTACCAACTTCTGCACCGCCGCCGTACTGTCGGGTGCGTAGCCGGCGGGCTGGCGCAACTCGCGTGTGATGAGCTCGCTCGTGACCCCGGGTACGGGGTCTTCACGGGCGGGGTAAATGTCCAGCACGGCCACGGTGTCGGCAAGGTCCAGGGCCTGCGCGAATTCGGAAGCAAATTCCAAGGTTCGGGAGAACAAGTGCGGCTGGAACAAGACGTGGACCTTGTGCTCTCCGGCAACGGTCCTAGCGGCCTTGAGTGCGGCTGTCACTTCCGTGGGGTGATGAGCGTAATCGTCATAGACCCTGACGCCGCGCCCCTCCCCCTTGGCCTCGAATCTTCTGGCTGCACCACTGAAGTTGGCCAGGGCCGCCAGTGCTTTGTCCATGTCAACCCCGAGTGCCAAGGCAACCGCTACGGCCGCTGCAGCGTTGCTGAGGTTATGGTTTCCGGGCACCTGCAGGCGCAAAGTGAGCGGTGTTTCCTGCAAACTGGGCAGCAGCCCCTCGCGGAACTCTAGGATGGCAGTGCTGTGCAGCCCGTTCTGGGTGGCGGGCACCAATCGGATGTCGGCGCCCTCCGAGAAACCATAGCTGAGGCAGCGGGTACCGGTAGTTGCTACCTTGGCAGCCAAGGCGGCCGAACCGGCGTCGTCGGCGCAGGCCACAAGCGTGCCATCGGCCGGAAGCAGAGCAGCAAACTTTTCAAAGGCGGAATAGACGGCCTCGGCCGTTCCATAGTGGTCAAGGTGGTCGGCCTCAAGGTTGGTGACCACGGCAATGTTCGGCCGGTAGTTCAGGAAGGAGGCATCCGACTCATCAGCTTCAGCGACGAAGACGCCCGCATCACCGTGTCCGGCATTGACGCCAAGGCCCTGAACAGTTCCGCCAACGGCAAAGGAAGCATCGACATCTGCACCCTTGAGCATCACGGTAATCATGGACGTGGTGGTGGTCTTGCCATGCGTCCCCGCAACAGCAACAACGGTGTCCTCGGCCATGGCGGCCGCCAGTGCCTGCGACCGGTGCAACACGCGAACGCCGGCGGCACGGGCAGCCCCCAGCTCCGGGTTGCTTTCCCTAATGGCGGTTGAGACTACAACGGTGTCAACACCGCTAACGTTCTCCGCGCTCTGCCCAATGTGCACCGTGGCACCAAGTTCAGCCAACTCGGACAGTCCGGTCGAATTCTTCTCGTCCGATCCGCTGACGGTCAACCCCTGCCCCAGCATGATGCGGGCAATTGCTGACATGCCGGCCCCGCCCATGCCGATGAAGTGGACACGGCCAAGTTCGGAGAGCGTCGGTGGAATATAGGCCACGGCTGTTATTTCCTCAGTAGTAGATTTTTCTGTCATGGCAGTCACTTCCCGCTGGATGCAAGAACCATGCCGGCCATGCTTTCGGCGGCATCGCGAATGCCAAGCCGGGCAGCGGACTCACCCATGCGGGTCAGTAGCGGCTCATCCAGACACAAGGGAATCACGGTGTCGATAATCCACTGTGCGGTCAAGGCAGCATCAGCTACCAGCAATGCGGCTTCTGCGGCAACGAGCTCGGCGGCATTGCGGGCTTGCTCACCGTTACCCACGGGCAACGGCACGAAGACGGCAGGTAGGCCCACGGCCGCGACCTCGGAAACCGTACCGGCACCCGAACGGCACAGCAGGAGGTCCGCTGCCGCATAAACATCTTCCATACGGTCAACGTACTCAACCTGGCGGTACAGCGGCGCGGTGAGGAGCCCGCCGTCGGACCCCTCGACTGACTTGCCCTTGCCTGTGATGTGGAGGGTCTGAATTCCGGCCGCAGCCAGGGCCTCCAGCGAGGCGGCCACGGCATTGTTGATGCGCAGCGCGCCAAGGGAACCGCCGGTGACAATCAGGGTAGGAAGCCCGGCTTCGAGTCCCAGCCGTTCACGGGCAGCGGCACGTTCGGCGGCACGATCCAGCGTGGCGACGGCCTTGCGCATGGGCATGCCCACGAGATGGGCGTGGCGGATCTTGGTGGCCTCAAACGCCGTGCCAACAAAGCTCGTGTATCTGGCTCCAACCTTGTTGGCGAGCCCGGCCTTGGTGTTCGCTTCATGAATGACAATGGGTACGCCCAGGGACTTGGCGGCCAGGTACATCGGCGTGCATACGTAGCCACCGACACCGACGAGAACATCGGCCTTGGCATCTTGCAGGAGGGTCTTGGCCGTAGCTACGGCCCGGATCATGCGCAGGGGGAGCTTTAGGAGATCAACCGAGGGCTTGCGGGGAAGCGGGATGCGTTCAATGAAGGCCAGCTCAAAGCCGGCCGCCGGGACGAGCCGTGCCTCCAGTCCCTCGCGGGTGCCGACGGCCAGGATCGCAGCGTCAGGCACGGTGGCCTTGATCGCATGGGCGATTGCCAGCAAGGGGCTGACGTGACCGGCAGAGCCACCCCCGGCCAGCACCACAGACAGCGGCGTGTTTGAATTCTGTGTCATGAAGTCTTCAGGGTGCTTTCTGGCTCAGTGCGGGAAAATGACAGGACAACGCCGATGGCTGCAAGAACCATGACGAGCGCGGTACCGCCATAAGAAATCAAGGGCAGCGGGACACCAATTACAGGCAGCAGCCCAACAACTACCGCAATATTGACCACGGCCTGACCAATGATCCAAGTCAAGATCATGCCGCACACGATCCGGGAAAAAGGTTCGTTGCGGGTATTGATGATGCGGAAAATCGCAAACGCCATCACCACGTACAACCCAAGGATCACGAGTGTGCCCAAGAGTCCAAATTCCTCGCCAATAATGGCAAAGATGAAGTCGTTGTGGGCTTCCGGGATCCAGCTCCACTTTTGCCGACTTTGGCCAAGACCCACGCCGAACCAGCCGCCGGAGGCCAGGGCATAAACGCCGTTTAGGTACTGGTCACATGCGCCCGGTTCGCTGCAGTCGCCCAGCCAGCTGGCAAAGCGTCCGGTTCGGTTGGAACTCATGACCGAGAATCCAATGGCGACGACGGCGGCAGCCGCCAGGGCCAAGCCAAGTAACCATTTCCGCACGCCGGCGAACATGAGTCCGGAAAGGATCATCATGCCAACGATCACGGCCGTTCCCAGATCCTTGCCGCCAAGGATCAAGCCAAGGACGGCAGCGCCACCGACACCGACCGGCAGCAGCACGTGGAGGAACTGCCGTACCAGGGTGCCCTTTAGTGCCAGCACGGAACCGACCCAGATGGCCAGCGCCAGCTTCGCCGCTTCGGATGGCTGGAAGGTCACTGGACCCAAGGCCAGCCAGTTCAGGTTTCCGTTGATGTCGACGCCCAGTGGCGTAAAGATCAGGACCAGGAGGACCAGGGCCAGTCCCAGCAGCGGCCAGCCCAACTTTCGAAGCAGCCTTGGCGGCACGCACGAAAGCGCGAACATGAGGATGAGACCCCCAACCGCGAACTGGGACTCACGAATAAAGAGATCGTACGGGTCCTTGCCCTCGGAAATCGTCTCAGCGGTCGACGCTGAAAGCACCGTCATGCGGCCGATCAGCGTCAACGTCACGGTGGTGCCAATAATCCAGTAGTAGGTGGCTGTGGGGCGCCCCACCTTGCGGTTGAACCAGTTCCTGAATCGCTTGAGTGGACGCGGCATTCCGTCGTCTGCCGAGGTCGCAGCCGTACTGGATTTGGAACCTTTTGAGCCGACCGAACCCGCAGCAGCCTTGGCCTGCGCTGCTCGTGCGGCGGATGATCCTGGCTGTGTGGGGGTCTTGGCCACTAGGACTCCTTGTCGGCGCTTGCCTGTGATTCCAGCAGCTCACGGACCGCGTCGATGAACGCTTGGCCTCGGTGGGCGTAGGAAGAAAATTGATCCATTGAGGCCGACGCCGGAGCCATGAGGACGGTGTCGCCGTCGGCTGCCAGTGACGCCGCCACGGCGACGGCCTCGGCCATAACTGCATCCCCGCGCAAGGTATCGGCGCTCGTGTGCCGACCACCTTCGGCTCGGGTCGTGATGACTTGGACTCCCGGGGCATGACGTTCAAGGGAACCGGCAAGAGCGGAGCTGTCGGCCCCAATCAGCACCACTGCCTTCAGCCGTGCCGCATGCTCCTTGACCAAAGCGTCAAAGTCCACGCCCTTGGGCAATCCGCCGGCAATCCAAATCACGGGCTTAAAGGCCGACAGCGAGGCTGAGGCTGCGTGCGGGTTCGTTGCCTTGGAATCGTTGACCCACAGCACACCGCCCGAACGCGCCACCGGCTGAATCCGGTGCTCACCGTTGTGATAGTTCTGCAGGCCCTTGCGCACATCCTTCGGCGTCAGGCCATAGGCGAGCACCAGTGCAGAGGCCGCCGCCGCATTGGCCACCAAGTGTCTGGGAACCAGATCACCAATGTCGCTCATGCTGGCCAATTCAGCCGCGGAGTCCTTGCGTTCTGCAATGAAGGCCCGGTCTACGAGAAGACCTTCCACCACGCCGACCATGCTGATCGATGGAATCCCGGTGGTGAAGCCAACGGCCCTGCAGCCTTCCTGGACGTCGGCTTCCTGGACCATGCGTTCGGTTTCGATCTGCTCGGCGTTGTAGACGCAGGCAATCTTCGTGTTCGCGTAGATCTTGGCCTTGTCCGCCGCATAAGCTTCAAAGCTGCCATGCCAGTCAACGTGATCTTCGGCCAGGTTCAGGCAGACACTGGAGACCGGCGCCAAAGATTCGCTCCAATGCAGTTGGAACGTTGAGAGCTCAACGGCAAGGGCGTCGTAACCTTCAGGGTCCCGGACAGCATCCAGGATGGGGGTGCCAATGTTGCCGGCCGCGATGGCACGCAACCCGGCCGCTTGCAGCATTGATTCAACCATGGTGGTGGTTGTGGTTTTGCCGTTGGTGCCGGTGATGGTGATCCATTCGGCAGTCTTCCGGCCAGCCTTGGTGCGCACACGCCATGCCAATTCCACATCTCCCCAGATGGGAATGCCTGCTTCTGCGGCCGAGGCCAGCAATGGGTGGCTGGGCTTGAACCCCGGGCTGGTGACGACCAATTCGGCAGGCAACCCCTCAACGAGCGGAAGCAAAGTGGAGGTGTCCACGCCAAGGATGACGTCCTTGACGCCAACAATCCTGAGCGTGTCTGCGTCAGCATAGGCTTTCTCGTCATCCGAAGCGGCAACAACCACAACGTGTGCGCCAAGCTCCGCTAGGGTATCCGCAACGGAGAAACCCGTTTTGCTGATGCCCGTCACCACGACACGTAGTTTCGACCAATCAGCGTCCCAACTTGTCAGTGACTCAAGCCGGTTTTCGGGTGCACTCACAGGCGAACAATCCATTCAGCATAAAAAGCTCCAAGTCCAACGGCGACCAGGAGGCCGGCCAAGATCCAGAAGCGAACAACAACTGTCACTTCACGCCAGCCCTTCAGCTCAAAGTGGTGCTGCAGCGGAGCCATGAGGAACACGCGCTTGCCCTTTGAGAGCTTGAAGAAGCCAACCTGAATAATGACCGAGAGGGAGATGATAACGAAGAGGCCGCCAATGATGGCCAGCAAAATTTCGGTGCGGGAAAGAATGGCGAACCCGGCCATGGCGCCACCGATGGCCAGCGAGCCCGTGTCGCCCATGAAGATTTTTGCGGGCGAGGTGTTCCACCACAGGAAGCCGATGAGCGCCGCAAACATGATCGCCGCAACGAGAGCGAGGTCCAACGGGTCGCGGACTTGATAGCACACCGCTTCGTTGGTCACCTTGTGGGAGCCACAGGCCTGGCTGCTCTGCCAGATGCCGATCAACGTGTAGGCGCCGAAGACGAGGATCGATGCACCCGTGGCGAGGCCGTCAAGGCCATCGGTCAGGTTTACACCATTCGTGGCGGCAGTAATGATCAGGTTGGACCACAAGATGAACAACACCACGCCAAGTCCGGCCCCGGCAAAAGCCAGGTTGAGCGCCGGAATATCGCGGGCAAAGGAGATGAGTGTGCTGGCCGGGGTGCGCCCGGCCTCATCAGGGAATCCCAAGGCCATGATGGCAAAGGAAATACCCACAACGCCCTGGCCAATGAGCTTGCCTTTGGGGTCAAGTCCCGTGTTGTGCTGTTTGGTGATCTTCAAAAAGTCGTCAAGGAACCCAACAAGTCCCATGCCAACCATGAGGTAGATCATGAGCAGGCCCGACGCCGTCGGCCCTGCGGAATTCGGGTTGAGAAGCCACACGATCAGGTGCGTGATGAAGTAGGCGGCCACAACGGCACCAACAAACACGGTTCCACCCATGGTGGGTGTCCCACGCTTGATCTGGTGGCTTGTGGGACCGTCCTCACGGATGATCTGACCGTATCCCTGCTTGACAAGGAAACGGATAAACAATGGGGTGCCGACCATGGCAAAGGCCAAGGCCAAGCCTGCACCAATGAGCAATGCGATCACGGCTGGGCAGTCCTTTCACCTAGGGTGGGCTCGGTTGTCGTGCTGGTTGTCTTGATGGGGTAATTCCCCGTGGGTAATGCTATCCGATCACCCAAGAAGCGCAGTCCAGCGCCGTTGGAGGATTTGACCAGAACAACATCTCCGGGCGCCAGCTCGGCGCTCAAAATTTCATAGGCGGCCTCGGCGTCAGGCAGGAACATTGACTCATTCCCCCACGATCCCTCCATCACGGCACCCACGTGCATGGCTCTGGCGCCAGCGCCAACAACCAGCAAGCGGGAAATGTTCAGGCGGACGGCCACGCGCCCAACGGCATCGTGTTCGAGCACCGAATCTTCGCCGAGCTCGAGCATCTCCCCCAGCACGGCCCAGGTTCGGCGGGCGCCACTTCCGCCGAGCTCGGCCAAGGTCCGCAGCGCCGCACGCATGGATTCCGGGTTGGCGTTGTACGCATCGTTGACAACAGTGACGCCGTCGCCGCGATCCGTGCGTTCCATCCTGTAGCGACTGGCAGCACGCTGCTCGTTAAGCGAAGCCACAATGAGCTCCGGAGCAATGCCCAACGCATGGGCTGCCGATGCGGCAGCCAGCAGGTTGGCTACGTGATGAAGCCCCAGCAACTTGCTATGTACCTGGTATTCGCCGGTGTGGCCGGGGAATACCAGGTCAAACTCAGGCTCCCCGTCAGCGTTCGTTCGAACGTTGCGTGCCTGTAAAAAGGCCTGGCCGGACTCATCGGCCGCCGCATCGGCGCTGCTGAAGAAAGTGACAGGGGCGCCGGAGCGCGCCGCCATGGCTCGAACACGACCATCGTCGTAGTTAAGCAGTGCGCGGCCGGCCGGCGCCAGCGCCTCGACCAGCTCACCCTTAGCGGCGGCAATGTTCTCGATGGAGCCAAACTCGCCAGCGTGCGCACTACCAACGCACAATACGACGCCAAGATCCGGCTGGACCATGGAGCTCAAGTAAGCAATGTGGCCAATCTTGGTGGCACCCATTTCAATAATGAGATAGCGCGTGTCTTCATCGGCGCGGAAAACCGTCAGCGGCACGCCAACTTCACCGTTGTACGAACCAACCGGGGCCACCGTGGCGCCCAGCGGGGACAGGATGCCGCCCAAGAGATCCTTCGTGGTGGTCTTGCCGGCGGAGCCCGTAATGCCAATGACCGTGAGTTGGGAATGCGCGCGAATGCGGCGCACAACCTCGGCCGCCAGCGTCCCCATGGCCAGCACCGCGTCGGTGACGATGACAGCCGGGAAGGGAGTTCCGGCGTCGTCCGCGGGAATATCCCGCTCGGACAGGGCCAACACGGCACCGGCGCGGAAGGCGGCAGCCATGAAATCATGGCCGTCTGCGTTTTCACCGGCTTTCGCCACATACATTCCGCCGGGAGTCACCTCTCGGGAATCCGTGGCGATTTTAGCCACGTCAATGGACATGGCCGGGTCGGTGCCGGCGGACAACGTGCCGCCGGTCAGTTCGGCAATCTGGGCCGCAGAAAAATCAATCATCAGTTGAGGACTCTATCTTGCTTGTATCGCTCAAGGGGAATCCGCGGGAGGCCAGGGCCGCCCGCAACTCGACCCTGTCGTCGAGGGAAATGTTGATGCCCTTGACCTCTTGGTAAACTTCGTGGCCACGCCCTGCAACCAAAATCACGTCCTGCGGTGTGGCCAATTCAACGGCCCGGGCGATCGCGGCAGCGCGCTGGTCAAATTCCTCGATGACCCGGCCCAGTCCGGCACTGCGGTTGGCTTCGTTGGCACCAGCCAGCACCTCGGCCCGGATGGCTGCCGGGTCCTCGTTGTGGGGGTCATCATCGGTGATGATGACAACGTCGGCACCCTGCGCCACGACGGCACCCATGATGGGCCGCTTAGTCGAATCGCGCTCCCCCGTGGCCCCAAAAACGGCGATGACGCGCGCTCCGGGGGCTGTTGGCCGCACGGCATCCAAGGCCCTTTCCAGGGCATCGGGATTGTGGGCAAAATCAACCACCGCAACAGGGGCCGTGCCGACTAGCTGCATGCGCCCAGGCACCTCGACCGTGAACGGATCGTGGGCATCAAGTGCCGCCTGAATACGGGCAAGGACTGCCTGGGCAGAAGATCCTGAACCAGGTACGACGCCGGAGCCAGGCTCCGCGGCAATCGCCAGCAGGCGCGTGGTCACCATGAGCAACGCCAGGGCCGCGTTGGCGACATTGAAGTCGCCGGGGAGGCCGGTGTGCGCTTCAAGGACGGCACCTTCAGGGCCGCTCACGCTGAATCGGGAGCCGATGCCTTCGCGGCGAACATCGCGCACCTGCCACATGGCGCCATACTGGTCACCGCTTTCCTTCTGGCTTGGTTCCACCTGGCGGGTTGAAAGAGTTACGGCAGGAACCGTGCAGTTTTCCGCTAGGCGGGCGCCCCATGGATCGTCAACGGTTATGACGGCCGAATGGGCATGCTCAGGTGTGAAAAGCGCCGCCTTTGTCTCGAAGTACCCTTCCATGCCGCCATGGAGGTCAAGGTGGTCCTGGGTGAGGTTGGTGAATCCCGCCACGTTGAAGGCCACAGCATCCACCCGGCCAAACGCTAGTGCATGGGATGAGACCTCCATGGAGGCGGCACTGAGGCCCTTTTCAGCCATGACCGCCAACAAGGCATGCACATCCGTGGACTCGGGCGTGGTCAACTTGCTGGGAATCGCTTCGGACCCGGCCAGAATTTCAATCGTGCCGATGAGGCCGGTCGTGTTTCCCAGGGCCTGCAGCAAGGAGTTAAGGAAATAAGTTGTGGTGGTCTTGCCGTTGGTTCCGGTAACACCAAAGAGCTCCAGGGCCTGCTTGCCGACCCGACCGTCATGACCCGGTTCAGCGGAGGTGCCGTAAACCATGGCCGCGGCCGGCCCTGTTACAGCACGGGCATCAGAGACGGTCAGCACGGGAATAGCTGGGCGTGCGCCCAAAAGCCGGGTTCCGGCGTCGTCCGTGAGGATCGCAATGGCACCTGCCGCAATGGCCTGCCCGGCAAACTGGGCACCGTGCGCCCGGGCACCGGGGAGGGCAACGTAAAGGTCTCCCG
This sequence comes from Specibacter sp., assembly GCA_046714315.1. Classification (GTDB taxonomy): domain Bacteria; phylum Actinomycetota; class Actinomycetes; order Actinomycetales; family Micrococcaceae; genus Specibacter. Next base: position 71,532 of record JBKKBD010000212.1, on the reverse strand, counting down.
GACAAATGGACCGGGAATCCAGGCTGACACCACTGACGTGGACCGGAGCGGCGCTGCCCTGCGGATGGCTCATGGCGGCCCCGAGCAGGGTGGCCAGCTCCGCCAGATCCGCACCACGGTGGTGGTGTGGACGCAGCGGGGCAGGTGAATTATTCACAGGCACTTGAACAGAATCCTTTTCTTTCACTGGTAATCGTCTCCGATTGTTCCGGGTTACTCGTAGAACTTCGGCAACTTGACCGGAGGTGTGGTGGACGGCGGCACATCGTAGCTGCGCAGCACCTGTCCCATCACCTGATTAAAGGTATACCCCTGCGTGACGCCGTAGATGTCACCCTGCGGCCGTTGAACGGTAATGCCCACCACATATCTGGGATCCTCCATGGGGGCCATGCCGATGAAGGAGGCCGTGTAGCCATTGAAACCCACACCGTTGTCGGCGGGGGCCTCGGCAGTTCCGGTCTTTCCACCTGTCCGGTACCCGGGGATGTTGACAACCTTGTAGTCGGTCATGGTCACGACGCCTTCAAGCATGTCCCGCGCCGCCTTCGCCGTTTCCGGACTGACAACGTCCACACCGGCGGCTTGGGGAACGGTATCTACTGTGCCATCGGCATGAGTGAATGAATCGATGAGGGCCGGTTTAAGCCGCACGCCGTTGTTGGCGATGGTCTGGAAGATCATGGTTGTCTGGAGGGGAGTTTGGGCTACGCCCTGGCCGAACAGCACGGTGTACTGTTGGCGACCATCCCAGTTCTGCCAGTTCGCCAAAATACCGGGGCTCTCGCCCGGGAGTGGGATGCCGGTTTTCTCACCAACACCAAACTTACGCATGTAGTCATAACGCTGTTTAAGGCTCAGCTTGGAGCCGGCCATGACGGTACCTGTGTTCATGGAGTCAGCAATGATGCCGGCCAAGGTGCGCTTTTCCGTGCCGTGCTCGAAGGCGTCGGAGAACGTCTGCCCGTCGATCGTTAGTGTGGGCGGAACCAGATACTGGCTCATGGGCGTTGCGAGGCCTTCCTGGACCAACGCCGCGGCAGTCATGATCTTGCTTGTTGAACCTGGCTCCACCACGGAGCTGACCGTCCGCGAACCGATGTTGGCTTCCTGTGAAGCACCCACGTCATTGGGATCGTAGGAATCACTGTCGGCCAGCGCAATCACCTTTCCGGTCTTGACTTCAATGACGGAAATGCTGGCCCATTCGGCACTGTACTGTTTCTTCTGCTGCTGTGCGGCTTGCTGGGCGTAGTACTGAATATCCTGATCAATCGTGAGCTTGACCGTCTGGCCGTCAACTGCAGGTTCGGTGCGAACGGGCGCAGTAGGAATGATGATGCCGTTCTTGCCAGCCTGAAAGGTACGCTTGCCGTCGGCTCCGGTGAGCTGCTTATTCATGGTCTGCTCAATACCGGCCAGTGGGTTTCCGTCGGAGTCGAGGAAGCCTACAATGGGGCCACCCACGGCGCCCATGGGGTACACACGCTTGGTTATTGTTTGTGGATAGATGCCCGGAATGCCAAGTTCGGCCACCTTCTTCTCAACCAAGGGGCTCACATCCCTGGCGATGTAGTTGAAGTTTGCCGTACCCGTGGCGCTCTTCTTGACAGCCTCGAAACTCAGACCCAAAACCTTGGCCAACTGGGCCAGGCCCTCGTCCTTGGTGAGAACGGTTTTGGTGACCTTGCCGGTATCCGGATTTACTTCGCGGCGCTCGTAGTCCTCAACTTCGGCAAGGTTGTTTTGGGCCACGGTGATGTCGTAGCGGATGATGCTTTCGGCCAAAACGTTGCCTTTGGCGTCAATGATCTTGCCGCGAACGGCCGGCAGTGTCTGGACTACCGTGCGCTGGTTCTCGGCGGCCTGCGCCATGTTGCCAACATCGAGTCCCTGCACCATGATGAGCCTGCCAGCAATGAGCAGCAGGAAGACCATCATCAAAACAAAGCCGGCGCGCATCCGTCCGCGGCCAACTTTGTTGAGCTGTTGTGCACTTGCACCACGTGCCGACTGGGTGGGATTCTGTGCCACTGCTGCCATTCCTTGCGCTGTTTGCTGTGAGAGCGGCGATGCCGTCTCTTGTGATGATGACTGTGGTTAAACCCTAGTCGCCCTTCTCGAGCGGAGCCGGGATGGTGCCGCCGTTAAGATCGGGTGTCACAGCAGCCGCAGGAGCGGCTGCAGGCGCTGCCACAGCTTTCTCGGCCGCGGATGGATCGTCGCTTGCCTTAGTTTCCTTTGCGGCAGGACTCAGCGGCTCGGCGGCCTCCTCTGCAACGGGAACTGCGGGGGTGTCGATCAGGGCGGGAGGGATGACCGCCAGCCCCTTGGCATCTGCTGAAGCCGGCTCGGGCGAACCACTGACCTGCTTGGTGCGCACATCAATCTGGCCCGTTGTTGTTGCCGGCACCATACCCAGAGCCGCAGCCTGGGCCACCAGTTCCTGAGGAGCCGCCTTGGCCGCAATGTCCTGCTCGAGTGATTGGTTCACCTTGTACAAGTCTGATTGCTGACTCTTCAGGCCCACGAGTTCATACTGCCCCTTGGAGACCGAGATGCTCATGACCAGCACAACGGCCATGGCCGTTACAACCACCGCAAACAAGATGACCATCAGAGACCTTGAGCTGCGCTTGGGAGCGGATACCACCAAGGACAGCGGCGCGCGGGACTTCTTGGACTTCTCAGGGGCCGGGGCGGGGCGGGCGATTCGGGGATCGGCCAAGGAAGCACGCAGGGATCGGGCGTTATTGCCCGTGGTCACCGGGATAATGCGTGCTGCTTGCTGGCTCATTTGGCACTCCTGACCCTGATCTTTTCCACTGCTCGCAAGCGCGCCGAGGCCGCTCTTGGATTCTCTGCTATCTCTTCTTCTGTGGGTATCTCCGTGCCCTTAGTCAGGCGTTTCAGAGTTGCCTTGTGTTCTTCAAGCTCAACCGGGAATCCGGCGGGGGCCGAGGACTGCGATCCGGCCGCAAAGACAGCCTTGACAATCTTGTCTTCCAAGGAGTGGTAGGACATGACAACGGCCCGGCCGTGCAGAACCAGCGCATCGACAGCGGCCGGAATGGCCGTTTCCAGCACACTCAGTTCCTCATTGACCTCGATGCGCAGGGCCTGGAACGTTCGCTTGGCGGGATGTCCACCCGTTCGGGCTGCGCCCGAGGGGACAACGTTGCGGATGATATCTACGAGTTCACCGGTGCGGGTCAGTGGCGCCTTGTCGCGTGCGGCCACAATATGGTTGGCGATGCGCCCGGCGAACTTCTCTTCGCCCCACTTGCGGATGATCCGGACCAGATCCTCTTCCGAGTAAGTGTTGATGACGTCGGCCGCTGTCTGCCCACGGCTTGTGTCCATGCGCATGTCCAGCGGCGCATCAAAGGAATAGGCGAAGCCGCGATCGCGCTCATCGAGCTGCAGTGAGGAAACGCCCAGATCCATCAGGATTCCGTCGATGGCTGGGATGCCAAGATCCTCAAGGACGTCAGCAATTTCGTCGTAGACTGCGTGAACAAGGTCGGTGCGGTCCGTAAATGGTGCCAGACGTTCACCGGCCAGGCCAAGTGCTTCGGTGTCTCGGTCGATCCCGATCAGGTGCAGATCCGGGTAGCGCTGCAGCATTGCTTCGCTGTGCCCGCCCATGCCCAGCGTGGCATCAATGACGATGGGGGTGCGACCGGCTGCCCGGGCGATCTCAAAGGCAGGAGCCAAGAGGTTGATGCAGCGGTCTTTCAGAACTGGAGTGTGGCGTTCGGACGTTGGTGGCGTGGGGGTATCCGACGTCATCACGACTCCGTTTCTCTTCGGTCAAAACCGGTAAGGGGCATTCAATCCCCCCGTGGCAATGCAAACTGACAAATAAAAATCTTGCTGTGGCGCTGGGTACTGCGTTGGTCCGTCCGCACCATTGCGGAGTGTGCTCTTGAACCAGATCCCCCTCCGCGCCAAGCCGTACCGTGCCTGGCTCCGGGGAAGGTGAGCCAGGAAAAGTCCGTGCTGGGCGGCTGGAGATCTCATTCAAGACCACCGGCGAACGCGGTGTTACTGCTGTTTGTTGACGCTGCTTTTTGACGAATTCAACTAGCTAATTCCTGGGATGGCGAGTTCGTCGGTTGCTGCGAAAGTCTTCTCCTTGGCGCTCAGGTACTCGTGCCAAGCGTGTGAATCCCAAATCTCTGCCCGGCTGCCGGCGCCAATGACCACCAGTTCCTTCTCGAGACCTGCGTACGAACGAAGGGTGGCCGGAATGGTCACCCGCCCTTGCTTGTCAGGCACTTCGTCAGAAGCTCCGGAGAGAAAGATTCGAATGTAGTCACGTGCCGCCATGTTGGACAGTGGAGCGTCCTGCATTTGGGCCAAGACCTTTTCGAACTCCCTTGCGCTGAAGACGTAAATGCAGTTTTCCTGTCCCTTGGTCAGGACAAGTCCGCTGGCAAGTTCCTCCCGGAACTTTGCGGGAAGGATGATTCGGCCCTTTTCATCAAGACGCGGCGAATGTGTTCCGAGAAACAACGTCCACCGCCTTCATTGTTGAGAGCCCAACCCCGATCCCCTCTTACGTGCTCCACATTACTCCACAATCCTCCACCGTCAACTCCACTTTAGGGCGTGTTGACCACGGGTCGGATTAATATTCCGCGCGGTTTCAAGGATTATCTGCGGGGTGTGTGGTGGAGGGAAAAACGGGGCGACTACCACGCAGTGTGTACCTACCCCCGTAATTTCGCCTTTTGAGGCGCAAATTCGCCTGGTTGAGGCGCCTGGTGGTGCAAAGTGGAGGAACGGGGCATGGCCACCGAATGCGGCCAGATTCACAGGAAACTTTGCGCAAGAGGTCCCTCGTTAGTGCCATTTAAAACAAAAAAGGCCCCGTAGGGCCTTGATTGTCTTGCGTGCGGCTTGCCAGAGGCGCGGGCCGGGCCGCAGACTTCCGTCAGGGAGGTGACGAGGAGATCATGACGCCTATTGTTGGCGGCGCCGCTCTTCCCACTTTTCCTCGAGCCCGTTCATGAAGCCGCTCTTTTGCTTGGCTCCGCTCTTTCCACCGGTGTTGTTGGCGCCTTGCTGATCCGGCGCGAACTTCGCTTTGGAAAGTGCCAGGTATACGCCGCCGCCCATGATCAGGAATCCGAGAATCCCCACAATGATCAAATGCGAGGCTACGCCGCCAAGGACGACCAGCAATCCGACGATCACGACGAGCACGCCGATGACAACGTTGCGCATCGACATTGAGCGCGTTGAATCCGATGACAGGGCGTTGGCAAATTTCGGATCTTCAGCATGCAGCTGTTGTTCCAACTGGTCCAACAGTCTCTGCTCATGTTCAGAGAGGGGCATGACGACCTCCTTCAGGTCAAGGGCCGCTGGGGTCTTTCCTCGTTAACGACTCTACCGCCGAAAAGATTCCCGCCGAACCAGTTTTCGCGCAAGCGACAACTGCGTGTCCAGGGGTGCAAAATTCGTCGTATTGCCATCAACAAATTAACTCCTATGACTAACAATAGGCTTCATTTTGCTGAACTGAAACCCACATTCCTTTTGCTACTCCCCGCGAGGCTTAAGTAGCCGTGCGGGGCCTATTTTTGCCGTCCCGAACCTCGCCGCAATGGCGTCGCCGACCACCTCGGCGTTACGAGAATTGTCATCTCGGGGATCCAAGGTGAACTGCAATGGGGCGCTGTCCAAGGACTCCAGCTTTTCAACACGGACGCCGATCAGTCGCACGCTCTGCGGCCTATCCCCCAGCGCGCGAAGAAGCGCTACCGTGCCGGCGTATATTTGCGTGGCGCTATCGGTGCTTGCACCGAGCGCCTTGGACCGGGTAATGGTGGAGAAATCCGAATATTTGATCTTAAGGGCGAGTGTGCGCCCACTCAAACCCGCCTCACGAAGGCGCCCGGCCACCCGGTGGGAGAGCCGCAGGAGCTCCTTGGTCAGAAGTTCACTGTCGAAGGTGTCCTTGGCAAATGTTTCCTCTGCACCAATACTCTTTTCCTGGTGCTCGGGTGTTACTGCCCGCGGATCTATCCCCCATGAAAGATCATGCAATGACGCTCCTGTGCTGCCAAGGGCCTTTTGCAGGGCCGGCAACGGTGTTGCGGCAACATCGGCCACGGTGAAAATCCCCAGACGAGCCAGCACCTCACGAGTCTTGGCTCCCACTCCCCACAGCGCCTCGACGGGAAGTGTATGGAGGTATTCAACCGTCCGTGCCTTCTCAATAAGCAGCATGCCATTGGGCTTACAGCGGGTCGATGCCACCTTGGCCACAAATTTGCTGGCGGCGATTCCCACCGAAGCTGTGATGCCAATCTCGGCCGCTATGCGCCGTCGGATCAACGCCCCGATTTCCAGAGGTGTTCCCAACCGCCGCAACGAACCGCTGATGTCAAGGAACGCCTCGTCAACACTGAGTTGTTCAACGGTGTCCGTAATGGAATGGAACACCGTCATAACATCGGCCGAGACCTCGTAGTAGAGCTTGTGCCGTGGTTCGATCACAACGGCACCGGGGCACATCCGCATGGCTGTTGACATGGGCATGGCCGAGCGCACGCCGAGGGCGCGAGCCTCATACGAGGCCGACAGCACCACCGAGCGACCTTCGGGGAAGCCCACAATGACCTTTTTGCCCACTAGCTCTGGTCTGTCCCGCAATTCAACCAAGACAAAGAAGGCGTCCATGTCCACGTGCATGACTGTGCACCCGGCCTGCTCGGGGAGCCGCGCCTGCCCTATCCGTTGATCCTCATTCACGCCTCAAGTCTAGTGATTCAGCTGGGACTAAGGCAGCGACGCCCATCGTGGGTAAACTGGACTGGATGCCATCCCACAGGCTCAAGAAGCTAAGGAAATGCTCATGACATTGGAATCACCCCGCACCGGGCGCACATTGCCACTGCGGCGCACGCGACTGGCCGCTGCGGCCGCAACAGCCGCCGTCGCACTTTTGACTGCCTGCTCAAGCCCCGCTCCCAGCGATCCTTCCCCTAACGCCTCGGCTACGGTATCTCAAGGTACGACGGCGGCAGCCTCCTCCAGCGCTTCGGCGACGGCAACGGCCGCTCCGTCCGCAGACACTGCCGTCAAGGAGCTCGTGACCGGGTTTCCAGTCACCGTCATGCCGCTCATGAAGGGCGCGCAGATTCAGGCATCGAGCGTGCAACATGCTGAGCCAGTGTCCTTGGCATCACTGACTGCCACGGCAACGGCTCCTTCGGCCGATGTTTTGAGCTACTACACCAAGGTTTTCACCGATCAGGGGTTCAAGGCACAACCGGGCGATTCTGTTGACGGTGTCCCTATGAAAACGTTCGTGCGCGCTGAGGGCCAGGAAATCGTGACCGTCTCAGTCATCCAGACGGCCTCTACTGCCACCTTCACCCTCGGCGCCACACTGTTGCCGGCTTCATTTAAGTAGTAACCGGCATTTTTTATTCTCAGCAACAGCTCAAATAGCAAGGAATCTTGAAAGTATGAATGCAACGCCTGTCCACCCTGGCGCCACACCGTCGGCCGAACAAGATGCATTCATTGCAGCAGTTGCCACCCAACTGAACAATTTCCTTGCCGAAAAGCACACGCTTCTGGCTCAGATCTCCCCTGACACCTTGACATTGATTGATTCCATCAAAACCCTCGTCACGGGCGGCAAACGCATGCGTGCCCTGCTCTGTTACTGGGGGTGGCGTGGCGCTGGCGGCGCGGCGAACGCCGAGGCCGTCGTTCAGGCCGGAGCGGCACTTGAACTCTTCCAGGCCGCAGCTTTGATCCACGATGACATCATTGACCGCTCAGATACCCGTCGCGGCGGACCAAGTGTGCACCGGCAATTCAGCACCCTGCACTCGGAGAACGGCTGGGCCCTGGACGATGAGCGGTTTGGCCATGCCGCGGCCATTCTGACCGGCGATCTTTGCCTCTCCCTCAGTGAGGAGATGTTCTCTCGCATTGGGTCAGGTTCAGACAAAGCCGTGTCCGCCGCCGCTGCCGCGCGGGCCCGTGCGGTCTTCAACGTGATGCGGACCGAGGTCATGGCCGGTCAGTACCTTGACATCTTGGAGGAAGTTTCGGGGCCTTCCAAGCCCCATGGCACGGCAGTCGCACGGGCGTCGGCCATCATTCGCTACAAGAGTGCGAAGTATTCCTCGGAACACCCCCTTGTCATGGGTGGCGCCTTGGCTGGTGCCGACGAAGATCTCCTGGCTGGTTACAGTGCATTTTCGCTCCCCCTCGGCGAGGCGTTTCAATTGCGCGACGACGTTCTCGGCGTTTTTGGTGACCCGGCCACGACCGGCAAGCCCGCAGGAGACGACCTGCGCGAGGGGAAGCGTACCGTCCTTGTCGGGTTGACCATCGATGCCGCCAGCGCGCAAGACGGTGAGTTTGTGGACCGGAACCTTGGCCGGCAGGACCTCAACGACGCGGAAATCCAACGACTGTGCGCCATCATGGTCGAGTCCGGTGCCTTGTCCAACACGGAGGCCATGATTTCCCAACTCAGCGAGAGCGCGTTTACGGCACTGGCGCAGCTAAGCATTGATGCCTCCGTTGCCGCGGCGCTTTCGGCGCTGGGCCTCGCGGCAGTCGCCCGTACGTCTTAGCCACCACGCTAACTAAACTACTGGCTACTTAAAATAAAGGAGAGGTTGGGCGCCATGCCCAACCTCTCCTGTTTAATACTTGGCTAATCCTAAGACTTGGCTAATTCGTGCTTGCTACCAGCCCAGGGCTGACGCGCGGCGGCGGATCTCCGTCTTACGGCCACTCATCAGGGCATCAATGGGACGACCCGGCAGTGATTCGTCGGGGGTGTAGAGCCACAAGATGGCCTCTTCGTCCTCGAAGCCGGCATCCTGCAACACCGAGATGGTGCCCCGCAGGCTTTCCAGGATGTGGTCACCTGCGATGAATTCGGCGGGCACGGCCCGAATCTTGCGCTCCCCCACACGTGCGGCCAGCAAGGAACCATCCTTGACCAGTGCATGGACTTTGGTGACCGAGACATCAAGCTTCTCGGCGACATCGGGCAGGGGCAACCATTCGCTGACTACTGTTTCAACATTACTCACCCTCAAAGGTTCCCACATATTGGCGTCAATCATGTATATAAGGCGCTTATTCGGAGAATTTTGTGCGCGAATCCACAGCGGGGTCCCACTTAACCGTGTTTTAGGGTAAATTTTCTGGTAGTCACATTAGTAACATCATTCCCATTGGTCTCATCCGTAACGGAAACTTGAGGTAAGCACCCATGACTCCCACACGCCCTTCTCCCGCCGCCACCAAACCGGCAACGGGTGGCAAGCAGCTGGTTGCAGTCGCCACCGCCGCCATTCCGGTTGTTATGCTCTCATCCCTGGCCCTCGCATCTCCGGTCTCAGCGGCCCCTGCCCAGTCAGGAATCGCACCGCAAGGTACGCACGGCGCCCTTGATTCCCAGAAGGTTCTGGCAGCAGTTCAGGCTCGCACCGCTGCCAACCGCATACCTTCCACTCTCGTTGCCAGCTCCGTGCCACGCGCCGTCACCGCGCTCGGCACGGCCCAGACGTCCGTCAAGACCTCCCTCACGGCAAACATGCTGAGCACCTTGAAGGCACAGTCAACCAACATTTCCCACACAGTGGCTGCCGGTGACACCGTTTCCGCCATCGCCGCAAAGTATGGTGTCTCCACTGAGTCCGTGCTGGCGCGCAACAAGCTCTCGGCAAACTCCCTCATTCACCCGGGCAAGGTCCTGAGCATCTCGGGATCCACGGCGGCCGCGGCACCGAGTACCAGTACTGCCACGGCATCCGCGAGCTACACCGTCCGCGCAGGGGACACCCTCAGCGGCATTGCTGCCGATCACAAGATCAGCCTGTCCAACATCTTTTCCTTGAATGGCCTCAGCGGCAGCTCAATCATCCACCCGGGCCAGAAGGTCAAGGTGGGCGGACAGGCTGCGCAAGCGCCGGCGTCGAACACGAGCAAGGCGACTGCCACGGCAAAGCCTGCCAGCGGCGCCAAGTACGTCATCAAAGCCGGCGATACACTCTCCTCCATTGCAGCCAAGAATGACGTCAGCCTTTCAGCCTTGGTCTCGGCCAATGGCGTGGACGTCAAGGCACCCATCTACCCGGGTAAGACACTCATCATCCCGGGCCTGAGCGCCTCCTCAAGCGGCATCACGCCCATCGCACCCAAGCCCTCGGACACCACCGCCGCTTTGGCTCCGGAGGATCAGGTACCGAGCACCTTCCTGCACTACACCTACCCCGCGGCAGTGGTCAGCGACGCCAACAAGAACAAGTCCTTGTTGCTCGCAGCACCCTCGCCGTCACAGGCGCAGATGAAGGAGCTGGTAGCCAGCACCGCGGCCAGCATGGGCGTCGATCCGGCGCTGGCGATGGCCTTCGCACAGCAGGAATCCGGGTTCAACCACCAATCGGTGTCTCCGGCCAACGCCATCGGCACCATGCAGGTCATCCCGGACGCTGGCGAATGGGCATCGGGGCTTGTGGGCCGCGATCTGAACTTGCTGGATCCTCAGGACAATGTCACCGCCGGAGTGGCCATTATCCGCGCCCTGCTCAAGGATGCACCCAACGAGTCAGAGGCTATTGCCGGCTACTACCAGGGACAGTACTCCGTCAGCGTCAACGGAATGTTCTCCGACACCGTGAACTATGTGGCCGGCATCAAGGCCAATCGCGAGCTCTTCCGGTAGGGCAACCAGCCAGAAATACACCTATTAGTACGCTTTCAACGAAAAGGGACCTCCAGCGCGGTGTTGCTGGCGGTCCCTTTTCGTTTCAGCTTCTAAGGTGGAAGAGTGCAAGATGTATCTGACGACCCGCTGAACGGGTCAACCATCGACGGACGCTATCTGGTTGTATCCAAGGTGGCGCACGGTGGCATGTCCACCGTATATCTAGCCAAGGACCTGCGGTTAGGGCGGAACATTGCCTTAAAGATCCTGCACCCGCACCTGGCCACGGACACAGCGTTTATCGCACGCCTTGGCCGGGAGGCCCAGAGTGCCGCAAGCCTTTCCCACCCGCATGTAGTGCAAATTCACGATCACGGTGTTGGTCCTCAGCACGCCTATCTCGTCTTTGAATTCATTGACGGATACACCCTGCGGGACGTCGTCAACGAGAACGGTGCCTTGAGCCCGCGGCAGGCCCTGAACCTTCTCGACCCCGTCGTTGAGGGCCTGGCAGCAGCACATAACGCCGGGCTGGTACATCGTGACGTCAAGCCTGAGAACGTCCTGATCTCCCGTCAGGGATGGGTCAAAATCGGTGACTTTGGGCTGTCTCGGGCTGTCACCACCTCCACCAATACCGGAACGCTGTTGGGCACAGTCGGCTACATTGCGCCCGAATTGGCCCGCGGTCAGGGCGGCGATGCGCGAAGCGACATTTACTCCGCTGGCATCATGCTCTACGAGTTACTGACAGGTTCCCAACCGTTCCGCGGTGAGATTCCCGTGGCCGTGGTCATGGCACACATCCAGGATGAGGTTCCCGCTCCCTCGATCGCTGTCCCCGGACTCCCTCCGGTCATGGACGAACTCGTCCGGTACATGACGGAAAAGGACCCCGACCACCGCCCCGCCAATGGCGCGGCGCTGTTGGAGGATCTCCGCCATATCCGCCAGACTCTGTCCAATGCCGAACTGGACTTTGGTGCAGCACCGGGTAGCCCCGCCGTCCCCTCAGGCAAACAGCAAGCTGCCCGGACCACCGCGCTGCACACCGAGGTCATCACGGGGCCCAGCTCGTTCCCTGACGCCACCAGTGTTATCGCCGCCCCCTACTTCCCCACGTCAGTCCTGCCGGCTTCGCCGCGGCTGTACACCGAGGATCCCTCGGATGACTCCGAGACTCCTGCGCCACTGACAAAGCGCCAGGCAGCCGCTGCAGCCAAGGAACGGGCCAAGGCGGCCGCAACCCCAACAAAGACATTGGGCTCCAAGAAGCCCAAACGGCGGGCCCTGCTGTGGATCCTGCTTGTCGTAGTTCTGGGCATGCTGGCCGCCGCAGCCGGCTGGTATGTGGGCTTTGGCCCTGGCGCACTTGCCACCGTCCCGGACGTCCACAACAAGACCGTGCCTCAAGCGCAAGAGCTAATGCTCGCAGCAGGGTTCGAGCAGGCACCCACCGCAGATGTCTTTGATGAAAAAGTGGCTGTCGGCTTCATCGTAGCCACGGATCCGGCAGCCGGAGAATCGGTGCGAAAATTCAAAACCGTGACGCTGAAGGTTTCTCGCGGACCCATTCTTTACACCGTCCCCACCGTGACGGGGCAGCAGCTGGAGGTTGCCAAGAATGCCCTCGCGGAAGCGAATCTGGCTGCAGGAAACGTGACCGGGGCCTTCGATGAAAAGGTTCCGGCCGGCGTCGTACTGAGTCAGGATCCTGCTGCCGGCAAGGAATTCCGTAATGGAACAAAGATCAACCTAGTGACCTCCAAGGGCCCCAAACCCATCCCCGTTCCATCCGTGTCCGGTATGAGTGAGGGCGATGCCGTCGCAGCGCTGAAGGCCGTTGGGCTGGTCTCCGTGACAGCACCGGAGCAGGTCAACAGCAAGACCGTCGCCGCCGGCTTGGTGGTGTCCCAGTCCCCCGCATCAGGTGAGCTCAAGGCCGGTGACACCGTGACCCTGACGCTGTCCAAGGGACCGAAGATGATTGGCGTGCCAAGCATGGTTGGCAAGCAAGTGGGCGCAGCCACCACAGAGCTGAAGGCCCTCGGCTTCGAGGTCAAGGTGGAAAACCTCCTCGGCGGCTTCTTTGGCACCGTCCGATTCCAATCGCCCGAGGGCGGCGAGGCTCCTGAGGGATCGACGATCCTGTTGAGGGTCGTCTAACCGCTGAGGTTAAACGGAACGGGAGCCGAGGTTCTCGGAGCGGGGATGGATTTCAAAGGTCGCTTAGCGACCGAGGAAATCTTACTGCCCGCGAGAGGTTCCCGGCTCCCGTTCGTTAGGGGCCTACTGGGACTTGCGCAGGCCTTCAGAGACCAGGAAGGCCATTTCCAGGGACTGCTTGTGGTTCAGGCGAGGATCGCACACGGACTCGTACCCGGTCAGGAATGCTTCCTGATCGATCGGGTCCGCGCCACCGAGGCACTCGGCGACGTCGTCGCCGGTCATTTCCACGTGCAGGCCACCAGGAACGGTTCCCTGGGCCTCGTGAACCTCGAAGAAGCCGCGAACCTCGTCGATGACGTCGTCGAAGTTGCGGGTCTTGTAGCCGTTGGGCGAGGTCACCGTGTTGCCGTGCATGGGATCGGTAACCCAGAGGACCTCGGCGCCGGAGGCCGTAACCTTCTCGACAAGGTTCGGCAACTTCTCGCGAATGTTGTTCGCACCCATGCGGGTAATGAACGTCAGGCGGCCGGGCTCGCGGTTCGGGTCAAGCTTGTCGATGAGGCGCAGGGCATCGTCCGGGGACGTAGTGGGCCCGAGCTTGACGCCGATCGGGTTGCGGACGCGCGAGAGGAAGTCAACGTGCGCCTGGTCTAGGTCGCGGGTACGCTCGCCGATCCACAGGAAGTGCGCGGAGGTGTCGTACGGCAGTCCGGTGCGTGAATCGATGCGGGTCAGTGCGCGCTCGTAATCAAGCAAGAGCGCTTCGTGGCTGGCGAAGAACTCAACGGTCTTGAGTGCTTCGAAGTCGGCACCGCAGGAGGCCATGAACTTGATGGCCCTGTCGATTTCCTTGGCCAGCTGCTCGTAGCGGCTGTGCGCAGGGTTGGCGGTGAAGCCACGGTTCCATTCGTGCACACTGCGCAGGTCGGCAAAGCCGCCCTGCGTGAACGCCCGGATCAAATTCAAGGTCGATGCCGAGGTATGGTACGCCTTGAGCATGCGGGCCGGATCGTGCTGGCGGGATTCCGGCGTGAAGTCGTAGCCATTGACGATGTCGCCACGGTATGCCGGAAGCGTTACGCCGTCGCGCGTTTCATCATTGGACGAGCGGGGCTTGGCGAACTGGCCAGCCATGCGCCCCATCTTGATGACAGGCAGCTGGGCACCGTACGTCAGCACAACAGCCATCTGCAGAATGGTCTTGACGCGGGCACTGATCTTATCTGCCGTGGCGGCTTCAAAGGTTTCGGCGCAGTCACCACCTTGCAGCAGGAATGCCTTGCCCTTGGCGGCCTGGGCCAGGCGTGAACGCAAAACATCCACTTCGCCCGCAAACACCAGCGGAGGCAGGACGGAAAGTTCCTTTACCGTGGGCTCAAACGCCGGGGACTGGGACCAGGTGGGTTGCTGGGCGATCGGAAGCTCGCGCCAGTCATCGAGGCCTGGGTAAACGGCGGCACCGGGGACGGAAAATCCGGCAGCGGGTGCAAGAGTGTCATTAGGGGTTAGATCAGTCACGCCTTAAGGGTATCCCCCAAAGCGGCACCTCACTAACCTGTCCACCCCCTGAGATGACTCCTTGCGGGTTGGTGCCCGCAGGGCTCAGTTCTGCGTCGCCTCGACATCGGGCGTGGCATCAGGCTTGGCAGTAGGTTCGACGTCGGGCTTGGCATCTTCCTTTTTGGCGCCGATGACGGTCACGGTCCCAGGGGCAATGACCGGGCTCGGATCGATCCGTACCGCGTCGCTTGCCACCGGTGGCTTGGCGGACTTCTCAGCAGCGATCTTGTCCTTGATGGTGCTGGCGTAGGAATCGACGTACTCCTGGCCGGATAGGCGCATGAGTTCGTACATGATTTCATCCGTTACTGAGCGCTGGACAAAGCGGTCGTCGGCCATGCCCTGGTAGCGGCTGAAGTCCATGGGCTCACCAAATATGACGCCGAGCCGGCGGATCGTAGGGATGCGACGGCCGATGGGCTGAACCTTATCGGTGCCAATCATCGCCACAGGAATCACTGGCACATTGGCCGTCAACACTAGCTTGGCCACTCCGACCTTGCCGCGGTACAGGCGACCATCGGGGCTGCGAGTCCCCTCGGGGTAGATGCCCAGCAACCCGCCGTCCTTGAGGACGTCAATGCCCGTCTGGAGCGAATTCTGGGACGCGGCACCACCCGAGCGGTCCATGGGCAGCTGGTTCGTCAGCTTGAAGAACGCGGCGGTCAGGCGCCCCTTGATGCCCTTGCCCGTGAAGTAATCGCTCTTGGCGAGGAACACCACCGGACGCGGAACCATCAAGGGCATAAAGATGGAGTCCGAAAAGGAAAGATGGTTGCTGGCCAGGACAGCCGGGCCATCAACAGGGAGGTTGTCCAACCCTTTGGTCCAGGGCCGGAACAGCACCTTCAAAACAGGGCCTAGAAAAATCTTTTTTAGTACCCAATAGATCACGGGGATGTTCCTCCTCTTGCGCTGCCGGTTGCGCACGAACCGGGTTCACGGCGGTTCCCCCGCTGTGAACATATCAACAGTAGTCTAGTGAAAGAGGCACACAATCGCGGCAGCACGGCCGCAGCCACGCGAGGTACTTCCCCGGCCACGGCGGCCGGGCAGGAAAGGGGCCATCATCATGGCGCAATCGTTCCGTTCCCAAGGACACGGGGAACTGGCCCGCATAGGTGTAGCCGTATGTCACGGCTTCACCGGATCCCCCGTGAGTATGCGAGGTTGGAGCGAATACCTCGCAGAGGCTGGCTTTGCCGTCAACATGCCGTTGCTTGCGGGCCACGGCACCACGTGGCAGGAACTGAGCAAGACGCCGTGGGAGGACTGGTACCGGGACTTCGAGGCCGCCTATCTGGAATTGGCGGGGCGTTGCGACACCGTATTTGTTGCTGGCATGTCCATGGGCGGGGCGCTGGCCTTACGCGTAGCGGCACTGCACCCTGTGGCCGGGGTGGCCGTGGTGAATCCCGGCCTGACCTTCTCCGATCCGAAAGCGAAATATGCCGGTCTGCTCAAGTTAGTACTCAAGAGTGTTCCGGCCATTGGTGACGATATGAAGGTCCAGGGCGTCAGCGAAGGCGCCTACACTCGTACGCCCGTCGCCGCGGTTCATCAATTGTCACAACTTTTCGAGGACACCATAGGGCTGCTGCCAAGCGTCACCGCTCCCACCTTGGTCTTTCGATCCACAGTGGACCATGTTGTGCCCGATTCCAGCCTCGAGGTCATCAAGGAGAAGCTCGGTGCCTCCGAGCTGCGGATAGTTCCCTTGGAAAACAGCTACCATGTAGCCACTATGGACAACGACGCGCCATTGATCTTTTCCCAGTCTGCTGATTTCTTTCGAAGGAACCTCCATGCAATCTGATCCCGGTGCGGGTGCACCGCATACCGGCGGTAGCGATGACGATGTGTGGCGCGATCTTGTTGCGCGGCTCGAAGGCGCCGAAGATTACTTCATGGATGAGCCCGATATGAAGGCCGCCCCTGATTCCACGAGCGGAGACTCCAAGAGCGCGGAATCCAAGAGCGTCAGCGACTTTGACCCCTTGGGTGTTTGGCAGACAGAAACGTCACCGAGCGATTCCGCGAACGACGCCGGAGCATCCACTGGCGGGCCCCGAGACTATCGAGCCGAGGAATCCGCTGACGATTTTGTGCCTGAGGAACCTCCCAGCCTGAGCAACACCGAACCCGCCATCATGCTGTCCTGGATTGCTGCCGCTGGCGGCCCACTGTTTCTCGTCTTTTCCGTCATCTTCTGGCGTAACGCGCCCATGCTGCTGGTTGTCGGCGTCATCGTGGCGTTTCTTGCCGGCGCCGGGTATCTGCTGTTCCGCCTGCCCAGCCACCGTGACGACGACAGTGGAGACGGCGCCGTCGTCTAACTGTCAGCTTCCAACTCTCAACGGCGGATGCGGGAAAGATCGGCAGCCCCGATGAGTCCGGCGGCGGCTCCCAGTTGCGCCACGGTGATAGCCGCCTCTTGCCGATATCCGCGTCCGGTCAAATTCCGGGAGTAAGCGCGTCTGGCCGGATCCAACAGCAGTTCACCGGCAGTACTAAGTCCCCCGCCGATGACAAAGATCGCAGGGTCGAGTGCTGCGGCAAGGTTGGCCATGCCCAGACCCAGCCAGTCACCCACTTCCGCAACGAGCTCTTGAGCCGTTGCTTCCCCTTGCAGAGCCAGCTCGGTGACGACAGTCCCGGTGATGTTTTCCTGTTTTCCATGCGCAGCTTCCAAGAGGCCGGCGGCCATGGGCGATTGCTTCCCCGCCAACTCGCGACCCTCCCTGCCCAATGCGTTTCCGGACGCGTATTGCTCCCAGCACCCCCGGTTTCCACATTCGCAGCGGTGCCCGCCGGGCATGATGATCTGGTGGCCGAATTCGCCTGCCATGCCAAAGGCACCACGTTCAACCTTGCCGTCCAGGACAAGGGCTCCGCCGATGCCCGTACCCAAGGTCAGCATGATCATCCTCGAGTGGCCACGGCCGGCCCCGAACCGGGATTCAGCCCAGGCAGCAGCATCTGCGTCGTTTGTTACCAGGACGGGGCGCTCCAACATGCTTTCCAGCGTGTCCCGCAGTGGCTCATCGCGCCAGGCCAGATGTGGGCTGAACACCACCCGCCCACCATCGAGGTCCATCCAGCCCGCTGCCCCGATACCCACGGATGCAATCTTGTGCCGGGTACCGAGCTCGGTGACAAGTTCCACGATCACTTCTTCGACGGCACGAGCATCGCGGCCCGGAGTGACTCGCCGTAGCTCTTCGATGATGACCCCGGTACCGTCAACAACGCCGGCAGCCACCTTGGTGCCGCCAATATCGATCCCCAACGCCAAGGGCTTGAGGTCAGCTGTTGACGTTACGGTGAGGGCGGGTTCAGTTTGGGGCGAAATCATCCCCTGATTCTATCCAGCCAACCGCCCATCCGCGCAGTTCGCTGGCCGCGGCAAGGAGCAGAACCGCGTTCGCCGACTTGGAAAGTGTGAGCTGGACAACATAAAGTTACTCTTCAGTAACATCCGACACCGGAATAAACACCCGTCCGCCGGATAGAGTGAAGCAACACGGTTGCAGCGCCACATATCAAAGGAGCTATTGTGCAAGAGATTTCCGTTCCGGCCAAGGTGGTCAGCCCGCCCACCATGAACACCACCGATTTCGTTCTGCGTCAGGCCAAGCTGGCCGCCAATCCTGCACTTTTCTCCAAACGCAATGCAGACAACGTCTGGGTTGATGTATCCGCCAAGGAATTTCTGGCCGACGTTAGCGCCATCGCCAAGGGCCTGATCGCCTCTGGCATCGGCGTTGGTGATCGTGTAGGCATCATGGCCCGCACACGTTACGAATGGTCACTCGTTGACTTCTCAATCTGGTTTGCCGGTGCAATTTCCGTGCCGATCTACGAAACGTCCTCACCGTCTCAGGTGGCCTGGAATCTGGGCGATTCGGCTGCGGTGGCAGTTTTCGCTGAAACCGGCACCCACGAGAACATCATCCGCCAGGCTGCTCACAACGAAGGACTCACCACGTTGGCCCACGTGTGGCAACTTGAGGGCGATGGCCTGGACGTCCTGCGTGAGGCCGGCCGCGACGTCAGCGATGAGACCTTGGAGGCCGCCCGCACGGCCAACGGCCTCGATGACATCGCCACCATTATTTACACCTCGGGCACCACGGGCCGCCCCAAGGGGTGCATGCTTACACACAGTAACTTTGTGGAGCTGAGTGAGAACGCACTCGCCGTCCTGGCCCAGACCGTGGTGACGCCGGGCTCCCAGACCATCATGTTCCTGCCGCTGGCCCATGTGTTTGCGCGGTACATCTCAGTTTTGGCCGTGGCTGGTGGCGCAAAGGTGGGCCACACCCCGGACATCAAGCACCTGCTCGATGACCTGCAGAGCTTCAAACCCACGTTCATTTTGGCTGTGCCGCGCGTCTTTGAAAAGGTGTACAACTCGGCGTCACTCAAGGCCGAAACTGCCGGGAAGGGCAAGATCTTCGCCTTGGCCGCCCACACCGCCATTGACTACGCTCGCGCAGCCCAGACGGGCAAGGTTGGCCTGGTCCTCAAGGCCAAGCATGCCCTGTTCGACAAACTTGTCTACTCCAAGCTTCGTGCGGCAATGGGCGGCAATGTTCGCCACGCCGTCTCCGGCGGCGGGCCCCTCGGTGAGCGTCTTGGCTACTTCTTCCAGGGCATCGGCCTGCAAATCCTGGAAGGTTACGGCCTCACCGAAACTACGGCGCCCATCACCGTCAACCGTCCGGAACGGATCAAGATCGGTACCGTGGGCGCGCCCCTGCCGGGCAATGCCGTGAAGATCGCGGCCGACGGCGAGATCCTCACCAAGGGTGTGTGCGTCATGAAGGGCTACTACGGCCGCGATGACCTAACAGCCGAAACCTTCGTTGACGGCTGGTTCCGGACCGGAGACATTGGCGAGCTCGACGATCAGGGATTCCTGAAAATCACGGGGCGTAAAAAGGAAATCATTGTCACCTCAGGTGGCAAGAACGTTGTCCCGGCCCTACTGGAAGATCAGATCCGGGCTGACGCCATAGTTTCCCAGTGCGTCGTCATTGGCGAGCAGCGCCCGTTCATCGCCGCGATCGTCACGCTGGATGAAGAAGCATTGCCGCAATGGGGCAAGGCTCACGGCCTCAGCGAAGGCATCACGGTGGCACAAGCAGGCAAGGACCCGATTGTCCTCGCCGCGGTACAGAAGGCCGTAGACAGGGCAAATAGCTCGGTCTCTTCCGCCGAAGCCATTAAGCAGTTCCGGATCGTCGACACCGACTTCACCGAGACTTCCGGCCACCTCACCCCGTCCATGAAGGTCAAGCGTGGCCAGGTCCTCAAGGATTACAACGCGGTCGTGGAAGACATCTACCTGAGCAAGAAGCCTTCCTAACCACTCATTAAACAAGCTGGGTCCGTCCCAAAAAAAGTAACCCGCAGTAGTGGTTGTAAAATCGCGATTTTCGCTGATTTTACGACCACTACTGCGGGTTACTTTCGCTTGAGTTGCGGGACTTAGCCCTCGATAACTACCAACAGGTCTCCGCCCTGGACCTGGGCCACCCCAGGAACGGCAAGGCGGGCCACTGTGCCGCCGATCGGCGTCGTAATTGAGGCTTCCATCTTCATGGCTTCGATGGTGGCGATGGTTGCGCCTGCCTCGACGACGTCGCCCACGGCAACCTTGACGCTCACGGCACCAGCAAACGGCGCCGCAACCTGGCCGGGCACGGTCTCGTCGGCCTTCTCAGCCGCCTTGACGGTGCTTTCGATGCTGCGATCCCGCACGGTGATGGGACGGTTCTGGCCGTTGAGCTTGCAGACCACGGTCCGCATGCCCTTTTCATCTGCCTCGGAGATGGTCTCAAGCACGGCGATCAGGCGCACACCCTTGCCAAGGTCCACTGAGTGCTCCACGCCGCGGCGAAGGCCGTAAAGGTAGTCGCGGGTGTCCAGCACGGAAACATCTCCGTACGTCTTGCGAACAGCCTCAAAGTCCTTGGTGGGTCCGGCAAAGAGCAGCCGGTTCAGGGCCGCGCGGCGTGTTTCACTGTCCCCGGCAAGTTCGGCGCTGTCCTGTGCGCTGAGCGTGCCCATGCGTTCGGTAACGGTCCGGCCCTGCAGGGCCTTGGTACGGAACGGCTCGGGCCAGCCACCCGGAGGAGTTCCCAGCTCACCGCCGAGGAAGCCAACAACGGAATCGGGAATGTCATAGTTCTGCGGGTTGGCCTCGAAATCGGCCGGGTCGGCCTTGATTCCCACCAGGTGCAGAGCCAAATCGCCCACCACCTTTGACGACGGCGTGACCTTGACAAGGTGCCCGAGGATCCTATCCGCGGCCGTGTACATGTCCTCGATTTCCTCGAAGCGCTCTCCCAGACCCAATGCAATGGCCTGCTGGCGCAGGTTGGAGAGCTGGCCGCCCGGGATCTCGTGCAGGTAAACACGGCCCGTGGGTGCGGCGAGACCTGACTCGAAGGGTGAGTACAGGCGACGAACGGCTTCCCAGTACGGCTCCAGCGAGCTGATGGCCGCCAAATCGATTCCGGTGTCCCGCTCGGTGTGTGCCAGGGCGGCAACCAAGGCCGACGCCGAGGGCTGGCTGGTAGTGCCTGCCAGGGCAGCGGAGGCGACGTCAACGGCGTCGACCCCTGCATTGATAGCAGCCATCAGGGTGGCCAGCTGGCCACCCGCGGTGTCGTGAGTGTGCAGGTGCACGGGCAGCTCGAAGCGTTCGCGCAGGGCCGTGACCAGCTTGGCGGCAGCGGCCGGGCGAAGTACCCCTGCCATGTCCTTGATGGCCAGGATGTGCGCGCCGGCGTCGACGATGCGCTGCGCCAACTCAAGGTAGTAGTCAAGGGTGTAGATGGTCTCGGCCGGGTCCAGAAGGTCGCCCGTGTAGCACAGGGCCACCTCGGCCACCGCGGTTCCCGTGGCACGCACGGCCTTGATGGCCGGTTCCATCTGGTCAACATCGTTGAGCGCGTCAAAGATGCGGAAAATGTCAATGCCGCTGGCAGCCGCCTCCTGCACAAAGGCGTCGGTAACCTCTGCCGGGTACGGCGTGTAGCCAACCGTATTGCGCCCGCGCAGCAACATCTGCAGGCAGACGTTGGGGAGGGCTTCGCGCAGCTTACTCAGCCGCTGCCACGGATCTTCACCGAGGAAGCGCAGGGAAACATCGTAGGTAGCCCCACCCCAGGCTTCCACCGAGAGCAGCTGCGGGGTCAGCACCGAGACGGCGGGGCCCGCAGCCAACAAGTCCCTTGTGCGCACACGGGTGGCCAGCAAGGACTGGTGTGCATCACGGAAAGTGGTGTCCGTGACGGCCACGGGAATCTGTGCTCGCAGGGCTGCGGCAAAGCCTTCGGGCCCAAGCTCTGCCAGCTGCTGGCGAGATCCGGCCGGAGCCGTGGCGAGATCGACGTCGGGCAACTTGCGTGCCGGGTCTTCCAAGACCGTCAACTCGCCGTGCGGCTTGTTGACTGTTGCATCCGCCAGCCACGTCAGCAGCTTCGTGCCACGGTCGGAGGACACATGCGAGTTAAGCAGTTCGGGACGCTCGTCAATGAAGGACGTGGCCACGTCACCGGCGTTGAAGGCCGGATCGGCAAGAACGGCCTGCAGGAAGGAAATGTTGGTGGAGACGCCGCGGATACGGAACTCGGCCAGGGCACGGCGGGCGCGCGAAACCGCTGTCGGGTAGTCGCGGCCGCGGCAGGTGAGCTTGACCAGCATGGAATCGAAGTGCGGGCTGATCTGGGCACCTGCGTAAATGGTTCCGCCGTCGAGCCTTACACCGGCACCACCAGCCGAACGGTAGGTGGTAATCTCGCCAACGTCGGGGCGGAAGCCGTTGGAGGGATCCTCCGTGGTGATGCGGCACTGCAGCGCAGCACCCTTGACCTGTACAGTGTCTTGGCTCAGGCCAAGATCGGCAAGGGTCTCACCGGCTGCAATGCGCAGCTGCGCCTGAACCAGGTCCACGTCGGTGATTTCTTCCGTAACAGTGTGCTCGACTTGGATGCGCGGGTTCATTTCGATGAACACGTGCTGACCGGCCCGCTCCCCCACTGTGTCAACGAGGAACTCTACGGTTCCGGCGTTGACGTAGCCCATGGCCTTGGCAAACTTCACGGCGTCGGCGTGCAGGGCCTTGCGGATGTTCTCGTCCAGGTTTGGAGCCGGGGCGATTTCAACGACCTTCTGGTGGCGACGCTGCAGTGAGCAATCGCGTTCGAACAGGTGGATGACGTTGCCCTCATTATCGGCGAGGATCTGGACCTCAATGTGGCGGGGACGCAATACGGCCTGCTCCAGGAACATGGTGGGGTCACCAAAGGCTGCATCCGCTTCGCGCATGGCGGCCTTCAGGGCCTCCTCCAGGTCCTCGGCCTTTTCAACACGGCGCATGCCGCGCCCGCCTCCACCGGCAACGGCCTTGGCGAAGATGGGGTAGCCAATCTCGGCAGCGGCCCCCAAAAGGTAGTCAAGGTCTGCACTGGGCTTGCTTGACTGCAGCACGGGAATGCCGGCCTTGCGGGCGGCGTCCAAGGCGCGAACCTTGTTACCTGTCAGCTCCAGCACTTCGGCGGGCGGGCCAACAAAGGCAATTCCAGCATCCCTGGCGGCAGCGGCTAGGTCAGGATTTTCAGAGAGGAAACCGTAACCGGGGTAGATGGCGTCTGCGCCGGCTTCCTTGGCGACACGGATCACCTCTGCCACGTCAAGGTAAGCCCGTACGGGGTGGCCCTCTTCACCAATCAGGTAGGCTTCATCGGCCTTCTGGCGGTGGATGGAGGTGCGGTCCTCGTAAGGGTAGACGGCCACTGTCTTGGCACCAAGCTCGTAGCTGGCGCGGAATGCCCGGATCGCGATTTCGCCGCGGTTGGCAACCAGAATTTTCGAAAACATCTCACTCCTGTGTGAACAATGGTGGCGAGGCACGTGCCTCAATCCTGAAGCAGTGACTCACCCGTGAGGGCAGCGAGGCTGACACTAAGGCCAAAATCGCGCCGTCTTATAGATATTTGGTGTAGTTCTGTGACACAAAGTGGTGCAAGCTTCGCCCCTGCAGCCATTCTGCACCAAATCGTGTGGCACAGATCACTGCAGGGGACGTAATATTCTTGCGGCCGGCTGAGCCGTTACTGCTCGGCCAGTTCCTCGATGGATGGGCACGAGCATACGAGGTGGCGGTCGCCGTAGGCCTGGTCGATGCGGCGCACAATTGGCCAGTACTTGGCACGCGGATCCACACCAGCTGGGAAGACGGCCTCTTCACGACTGTAGGGGTGGTCCCACTCCTGGGTGATGCTTTGTGCCGTGTGGGGAGCATGCACCAGAGGGTTGTCGTCCGCGGGCCAGAGGCCATCCTGGACGGCCGCAATCTCCTTGCGGATGCAGATCATGGCATTGATGAAGCGGTCAATTTCGCCCAGGTCCTCGGATTCGGTGGGCTCCACCATGAGCGTTCCGGCCACCGGGAACGACATGGTCGGGGCATGGAACCCGTAATCGATGAGTCGCTTGGCAACATCATCAACACTCACACCGGAATCGGCCGTGATACCACGCAGATCCAGGATGCATTCGTGCGCCACCAGATCGTGGGCGCCCGTGTACAGCACCGGGTAGTGCTCGCTGAGGCGCCGGGCAATGTAGTTGGCCGACAAGATGGCCGTCTGTGTCGCCAGGCGCAGTCCCTCCGGACCCATCATGCGGATGTAGGCCCAGGAGATGGGAAGGATCGACGCCGAACCGTACGGTGCGCTGGAAACCAGCCCCACCGAGGTGCCGGCATCAAGCTCGCGGGCCGGCAGGTGCTTGGCCAGGTGCGCTCCAACGGCAACGGGGCCAACGCCGGGGCCGCCACCGCCGTGCGGGATGCAGAATGTCTTGTGGAGGTTCAGGTGGGAAACGTCGGCACCAAACTTGCCAGGCTGGGCCAAGCCAACCAGAGCGTTGAGGTTCGCGCCGTCAACGTAAACCTGGCCTCCGGCGTCGTGAATCATGGCGCAGATGGCGCTGATGGAGGTCTCGAACACGCCGTGGGTTGACGGGTAGGTGACCATGATTGCGGCCAGGCTGTCTTCGTGGACGGTGATTTGGCGCTTGAGATCGTCCATGTCGATGTTGCCGAAGCCGTCCGTTGCCACGGCGACAACCTTCATGCCGGCCATGACAGCAGATGCGGCGTTGGTGCCATGTGCGGAGGTCGGGATCAACACAATGTCCCTGTCCGGATTGCCGTTTTCCAGGTGGAACGCGCGGATGGCCATGAGCCCGGCAAATTCTCCCTGCGAACCGGCATTGGGCTGCACGGAAACCGCGTCGTAGCCGGTAATTTCGGCCAGCCAGGCTTCAAGTTGTGTGGCCATTTCCACGATGCCCACGGTGTCCGAGGCCGGAGCGAAGGGGTGCAGATTGGAGAACTCGGGCCACGTCACGGCGGCCATCTCCGCAGTGGCGTTCAGCTTCATGGTGCACGAGCCCAAGGGGATCATGCCGCGGTCCAGTGCGTAATCGGCGTCCGAGAGCTTGCGCAGGTACCGCAGCATCTGGGTTTCGGAATTGTGCGCATGGAATACGGGGTTGGCAAGGTAGCCAGTGGCACGGGCCGGCGCCGGGAGCTCGACGGCGGACCCGTCCGTTACCTTTTGTGTGCCCTTGTCGCCGAACAACGCTGCCAAAGCGGCGACGTCGGCCTCGGTGGTGGTCTCATCGGCGGCGATCTGCAGGTGATCGTGATCCACCTGGCGCAGCAGGTAGCCGGCCCGGTGCGCGGCGGCAACAAGTTCAGCCGCCGCGTGGCCGCTGTGCGAGGTGACCTTGATCTTGACGGTGTCGAAGAAGTTCGGGTGCACCACAGTGTGTCCGGCTGCCGTCGCCGCGGTCGCAACACCCTGGGCCATCATGTGGACGCGGGTGGCAATCTTTCGCAGTCCTTCAGGGCCGTGGTAAACCGCGTACATGCCGGCCATGACAGCCAGCAGCACCTGCGCCGTGCAGATGTTCGAGGTGGCCTTCTCACGGCGGATGTGCTGCTCACGGGTCTGCAGGGCCAGACGATAGGCCTGGTTGCCAGCGGCATCCTTGGACACGCCCACCAGGCGGCCAGGCAACGAACGCTCCAGCCCCTTGCGGACGGCCATGTAGCCGGCGTGCGGGCCACCAAAGCCCATGGGGACACCAAAACGCTGGGAGGTGCCAACGGCTAGATCGGCACCGAGTGCACCCGGGGATTCCACAAGCGTCAACGCCAACAGATCGGCGGCAACGGCCACAACGGCCTTGCGTGCGTGGGCCGCGGCAATGATCGGTTCAATGTCGCGAATCAGCCCGGAGTCCCCGGGGTATTGCAGCAGCACGCCGAAGAACTCAACCGCGGGGAGTTCTTCGTCAAAGTTATGCGCGAGCACAGGGATGCCCATGGCCTTGGCGCGGGTATGCACCACAGCGAGGGTCTGAGGGAAGGTATCGGCGTCAACCAGCAGGACGGCGTCATCCTTGGCTGTGCGGTTATTGCGGCGCATGAGCGCGACAGCCTCCGCGGCCGCGGTGCCCTCGTCGAGCATGGAGGCATTGGCCGTGACCATGCCGGTCAGATCCGACACGACGGTCTGGAAATTCAGTAGCGCCTCGAGGCGGCCCTGGGAAATCTCAGGCTGGTAAGGGGTATATGCCGTGTACCAGGCAGGGCTTTCCAAAACGTTGCGCTGAATCACACCGGGGGTGTGAGTGCCGTAGTAACCCTGCCCAAGGAAGGACTTGTTGACGGTGTTTTTGCCAGCCAACTCCTTCAATTCGGCCAGCATGACTTCCTCCGACACGGCGGCCTGAAGGTTCATCGGCTCAGCCGAATAGATCGATTTTGGCAGCGCGGCTGTGGTTAGCGCCTCCAAAGAACCAAATCCTAGGGTGCTCAACATATGATGAATGTGGGGCTGCGCAGTAACCCCAATGTGTCGATCACTAAAGGCGGCCGACACAAGGTTGTTTGTGCTCTGGCGTTCCGGCAAATTTTCAGCGGTATTTGTCAATGGGTTCTCCAAGTCGCGAACGTTCCACAGCTATTGTATGTGTCAGGGCTAACAGCACAGCACATGATTGAGTAAGCAACGCAAAGGGTAATGGTTCATCCGTGCAAGTAGTGAGTATCAGCAGCCTCAAGGGCGGCGTCGGCAAGACCTCAGTCACGCTTGGCCTGGCCTCGGCAGCCTTGGCGGCCGGCATCCCCACTTTGGTGATCGATCTCGATCCCCATGCCGACGCCACCACCGGCCTCGGTGTCGCCGCGCGCGACCAGCTGGACATTGGCCAGATGATCAAGAACGCACGCAAGGCGAACCTTGGCGCCAATGTGGTCCCCAGCGGCTGGCTGGCGGCCCACCAGCAGGACGGCGGTGCCGCACCAACGCTCGACGTCGCCATGGGCTCGGCCTTCAGTGGCATCTACGACCGACCGGACCTGGGCAAGCGCGATCTGCGCCGCCTTTCCACCGTGTTGGCGAATGCTGATCGTGACGGCACGGCACCCTATCAGCTGGTGCTGATCGACTGCCCGCCGTCCTTGAACGGCCTGACCCGCATGGCGTGGACCGCCAGCAGCCGCGTGCTGCTCGTCGCCGAGCCTGGCCTATTCTCCGTGGCCGGCACGCAACGCACCCTGCGCGCCATAGAACTATTCCGCACCGAATTTGCCCCGGCCCTTGTGCCCGCCGGCATTGTGGCCAACCGCGTCCGCACAGGATCAAACGAGCATGCCTACCGGCTCGGCGAGATGAAAACCATGTTTGGTGAGCTGCTGCTCTCCCCCACCATTCCAGAACAGGCCAACTGGCAGCAGATCCAAGGCGCTGCACACCCTGTGCACCAGTGGCCCGGAGATTCCGCCAAGAACGCTTCGGCTCTCTTTGATCGCTTGCTCGATTCGGTACTGAATCAAAGCGCTACCCGAAGCCGCCTCTACCGCGGTTAGCCCTTACAACTGGCCCGCAGTAGTGGCTCGAAAAATCGCGATATTCGTGACTTTTTGAGCCACTACTGCGGGTCAGTTCTGTTTGGGACGCCATCCTCGGCTGTACAGTGCATCACGGATCTTGCGCACAGCCCCTTTGGCATCGTCGCGCATGTGCTCCTTGGCAATGCGCACCTCAATCCAGCCTGCTTCCTGGAAGTCTTCCTGCCGCCGAATGTCACTTGTGACCTGGTCAGAATCGGAGTGACTGCCGCCGTCGTACTCCACTGCCACACGATACTCAGGGAAGTGGGCGTCGGGTGTACGGGACTTTCCGGGAACCAGCTGTACCGCCACGTTGATCAGGGGCTCCGGTAAGCCCGCTCTGTCCAGAGCTAGGCGAAGCCTTGTTTCCGGGGCGGAATCTGATCCGACTCTCGTGAGCGCAAGGGCCTGCCGGGCCTTTTGGATTCCGGGTGTGCCTTTGTGGCGTTCCAGCATCAGCGAAAGGTCTTCCACGGTGGCGTAGGGCTCGGCCCGACCCTCAAACTCCATCCTTGGGATGCGGACCAAATGGTCGGCAACCACCACCAATTCATCGACGCTCATACGCCTGGAGCAATCCAACCACGTGCGGCATCGGGTGGTGAGCCACAATCCATCCAAGCAAACCACTTCATCGTCACGGAACTTGGTAGTGTGGCCCCGCACGCCCGCACGACGCGGTTCGTCATGGGGAGCTTGGCGGGAAATGTCAATCAAGGTCTCATCGTTAACCGGCATGAATCCTGGAAACTCCCAGATGGCAAAGGCGGTGTAGTGCGATGCGGCAGAATACCCAGTTACCTGGGTGAAGGGCCGCGTCAAGAGCGCCAGCGGCAGATCTTCACCGTCAATCGAGACGATTCCACGGCTTAGCGCCCTGATTGCTGCGTGCCTGAGCTTGCCCCGGCCGACGCCCAAATCCTGTGCTGATCTGGTCGTGAAGGGGCCATTTCTCAGTTCTGGTGGAAATGATTCACGTTGAAACATGCCTCCATCATGGCAAGTTACCGTCGGTGACGTTTAAGTTATCCACAGTTCTCAGCAACACCAAGAACTGACCCGCAGTAGTGGTTGGAAAACGGCGCGAAAACGCGATATTTCAACCACTACTGCGGGTCAGTTGGAACGGAGGTTAGGAGATCTTGCGGGCTTCGCGGCGCTTGCTGAGTTCATCGTCCGGGAAAGCTGCAATGGCCGCATGTTCACTGGGGAGGGAAGCAAGGCTTCCTTCAACCTCACGCCAAACACGGCCAACGGCAATGCCAAAGACACCCTGGCCGCCCTGCACAAGGTCGATAACCTCATCTGCCGAGGTGCACTCATACACCGAGGCGCCGTCGCTCATCAACGTGATTTGTGCCAAGTCTTCAACGCCGCGCTCGCGCAGGTGTTCTACAGCGGTGCGAATTTGTTGGAGGGACACACCCGTGTCCAGAAGCCGCTTGACCACCTTGAGTACAAGAATGTCCCGGAAGCCATAGAGTCGCTGCGAGCCAGATCCTGCGGCCCCGCGGACGGCCGGTTCCACCAGACCCGTACGAGCCCAGTAGTCGAGCTGGCGGTAAGTAATGCCGGCAGCCTTACAGGCTGTGGGCCCACGGTAACCCGCGTCCACATCGAGGACAGGCAGGTCTTCGGTGAACAACAAGCCTTGGGATCCCGCGCGGAATGCCGCACTGGGGACAACGGCTGCCGTCGGCTCGCCGGCGTCACTCTTGGCATTCACGTGGATCCTCCTGTTCACAGTCCCCCGAACGGTTTGCTTGCTTGCAAACCGTCAACGCACGAAACACCTAAGGGAGAGCTGAAGGGGCTCTAACCTCAAGTGTGCCCGTGCCAGCCGAAGCTTGCAATGGGGAACTCAATACTTTGACGTTAGATCCCTGCGGGAGCAAGGTCAAAGACGTCCGCACAACAATTTCAGCGTGTCGAAAGTTTCAGGCTCAGCTTTAAGGTTAGACATGAGAGGAAATCCCCGAAAATACGCGGATTACTTGTCAAAATCCTCTGGCTCGACGTCATTGAGGAATTCTCTGAATTGACGAACCTCACGCTCCTTGGCCTCGTCGTCATCGGCGACGACTTCGGCGTTTCCGTCCTCATTGTGGTCCCCAATCACCACGCCGGCTTCCTCAATGAGGTTCTCATCAGCCAAAATCGGGCACTCTGCACGTTGGGCAATGGCGATGGCGTCGGAGGCACGTGAGCCAATGGTTGTCCCGTTGTCGAAGCGCAATTCGGCAAAGAACACACCGTCCTCAACCCTGGTCAGGCTAACGTCCAGGATTCTGTGTCCAAGCGCCAAAACGACTCCACACAAAAGGTCATGGGTTAGCGGTCGCGGAGGGACCACGCCTTGTTCTGACAATGCGATGGCCGTGGCTTCGGCGGCACCGATCCAGATCGGGATATGCCGCTCCCCCACCTTCTCGCGCAGGAGAACCAACGGCTGGTTGGACGGCAGTTCAATCCTGACTCCCACGATCTCCACTTCGATCATGAGCTTTCCATCTCAGCAATGCGTGTCTGAACTAGGGCACTGTGCAGACTCAGGCACAGATCAGCAATTTCGCGGGCAGACTCGGCAGCCCGCATGGCAGCCGTGCTGTCCTTGCGCGCTGACACCGGACCTACCGCACGTTCAACCAAACCAAATTCCCTGTCGGCGGCAGCCTGGAAAGGCCGCAGGTGACGAGGTTCAAGTCCGTGGACTGCCAACGCAGTGCACGCCTGCGCAACCTTCAAGGCGTGATCGTCAAAAGTACCCTCATGCGAGGCGATCAGACCATAACTGATCATGGTCTCAAATAAATCAATGCCGGAACCAGACTCGGCTCGCAACTGCTCCGGCGTCAGGCGGCGTGTCCGGCCCTTGAGCTCACGGAGCATATCCTCGGAAACCATGCGCGGCGCAATGGAAACACCCGGCGGCAGGTTCTCCGGTGTCAGCCCCTGATCGATGGCATCCAGATACTCCCTGATGACCTTCAGTGGCAGGTAGTGATCACGTTGGAGCGCGAGCACAAACCGGAGCCTTTCGACGTCGGACTCTCGGAATTGCCGGTACCCTGCTGCGGTTCGCTGCGGGGTAATGAGTCCCTTTTCTTCATAAAAACGAATCTTGGAGGCCGTCACTGAAGGGAAGTCCGAGGTCAGCTGCGCCAGGACTTCACCAATGTTCAGGACGGTTGCGGCACCGGAACGCCGGCTGGTGGACTGCACGTCCACCAACCGGCGCCCTGTGCCGGTATTCATACTTCCCACAGCGCCCTAGGAATCCGCAGCGGCGTTGCTGGAGCTGAAGTAGTACGTGAGTCGGAACTTGCCGATCTGCACTTCATTTCCGGTCCGCAGGCGCACTGCATCCACACGGTCGCCGTTTACGTATGTCCCGTTGAGGCTGCCGGCGTCGATGACTTCGAAGCCGCCGTCGTACTTCATGAAATTCACGTGGCGTCGCGAAACGGTCACATCGTCCAAGAAAATGTCCGCGTCTGGATGGCGGCCGGCCGTGGTGACCTGGCTGTCCAGCAAGAACCGCGCTCCAGCATTTGGCCCTACGTGCGCAATGAGCAGCGCGGAACCAGCAGGAAGCGAGTTCACGGCGGCTTGCTCATCGGGCGCCAGAACGGGCACCGTGGAGGGCCCGGCCTGAACGGGAGGAAGCTGAATTGAGGTCGTGTCTGTAGCACCGGGCTGATCTTGGGAGATCGCCTGATCATTCACCCCGGCGCCGTTACCCGTGTCAACCATTGGTACTCCTCCTTGCTGAAAAAAATCTTGCAGAGGAAAGCGGATGCTCCCTCAGTTACTAACAACGTACGAGCCGTCGCTGGGAATGATCTGGGTAGAGCTACCCAAATGTTCCTTAGCTACTAGCCTACCTTTTCCTGGTACTCAGCCGCGCTGAGGAGCGAGCCGTAGCTGGCCGCATCGGTGAGGGTGATTTCGAGCAACCAGCCGGCACCGTAAGGATCTGAATTGATCAGCGCCGGATCGGCATCCAAGGCTTCGTTACGGGCGGTGACCGTGCCGGTCAGAGGTGCGTAGATGTCGCTGACGCTCTTGGTGGACTCGACCTCGCCTACAACCGTGTCAGCCGTAACTTCGGTTCCGAGCTCCGGGACCTGAACATAAACGACGTCGCCCAGTGCATCCTGCGCAAAATCGGTGATGCCAACGCGCACCACACCCTCAGCCGTGGGTGCCAGTACCCATTCGTGTTCACCGGTGTAGGAAAGTTCTGCTGGAATGTTGCTCATTTATGCGCACCTTTCGGGGTTCATCGCGTGCAGTGCGAGGAAAAAGTGAAGTCTATTGGGAAACTAAAACACATTTGGCCGCGGAATTCTTCAACGATCCTTAACCAGTCTTTAGTGTGCGGCCGTTCTTGACAAGTCGAAGGTACTTTCTAGCATATTTAATCGAAATGACCCACTCTGTCAGCAGCAACTCTGAGATGATGCATGCATGACTGATTCAACAGCCCCCACCCCGACGGATGGTTCGACCGATTCGAACACCAGGACTGGCAATCAAGGCAAGGCCAAACTGCCAGTATGGCTCTTTCGTACGATTCTTGGCGTGATCATTGCTGCTGTGCTCGTGGTCGCATACCTGATCGCGTCCGTGACCGTGCCACTGATCTGGGCGAAGTCGATCGGAAATCAGATCGGGAACCAATTGGGCAACAGCATCCCGCTGGGCATGTTCTACGGTTTCGTCTTCTCCTTCGCCCCTGTTCTGGTCGCATGGCAGGCCCACCACCGCAAACTCAATAAGTGGGTGCGCATTTCACTGGTGGTTCTTGGCGTCATTTTGACGGTACCGAACCTGCTCACGCTCGGCGTCCTCTTTGGAACCACCCAAACCGCTGCCGACGCCCGCTCGATCTGGGCCAACACCGCCAACTGGTTCGGCACCTGGAGCCAGATCTTCATGGTGGTTGGCGTCGTTTGCGCCGTGGCTGTCATCATTCTGGGTCGGATGTGGATGCGACGCGGACGCAAGATCCGCGAAATCAAGGCCGCCGAGAAACTCCTCCGCGACAACGAAACAGCCAAGGAGCGGGCAGCGAAGGCGGCCATAAAGGCGCAGCGCAAGAATCCCCCTGCAGCACCCGGCGCCAATTCCCCGGCCACGCCCGGTTCACCCACCGAAACGCCACAAGCCTAGGGGCGCACAATGCCACAGCCGTCGCCGAAGCAGCCCTGCGTGCTGGTTGGTGTCCACCCGGGCCAGCCAGCCGGCGTCGTTCTTGAAGCCGCCCGGCTCGCTTCTGCCCTTAACTGCCCGCTCATTTGCGCCTATTCGAACCCGGCGCGTTTTCCGGTCGAAGAGAAAGCCGATGGAACTGTCGTCTCCGAGTCGGTAGACCCGGACTTCATGGACGCCGAGGAAGCCTCCTTCCCGGCCGAGCTCGCTGCAGAGTTGGAGTTGCGGCTGGGCTCGATCCCGGTTCAATGGCGCACCGCATTGTTAGCCGGTGATCCGGCCCGGGCTTTGGCGCGCTGCGCCCAAATCACAGGCGCAACCATGATCGTGGTCGGCACCCATGGCGACGCCCGCACGCCGTTGCGCGAGCTCTTTCGCCTCTCGGTCGCTGCCCACCTAACCCGGCTGGCCAGCTGCCCTGTGCTCGTTGTGCCTACCTTTGGTGGAGCTGTTGCCGAGGAGCGTTTGTGAAGCCCCACCTCCTTCATTCCCTGGTTCTCATAGGGATTGGTGGCTCACTTGGTGCCGCGGCGCGTGAGGGTCTGGTTCTGGCCATTTCCGACGCCGGTGGCATTCCCTGGGCGATCGTGTTGGCCAATGTTGTTGGTGCTTTTGTGCTCGGGCTGTTGCTTTCATCGCTTGCCCGGGTGGCGGTCCTGCATCCGCCACGGCATGATCCTTCCGATACCCCGGCGCTGCCTCGGAGGCGGCGGCTCCAGCTCCTCCTGGGAACGGGATTTTGTGGCGGCTTCACCACCTACAGCACGCTTGCCGTGGGGATGGTTTCACTGTCCGGATCTGCTACCCAGGGCCTGGGGTCGGCGGTGCTTTATGGCCTTGGGACGGTGCTGGTTGGCGGCCTGGCCACGTGGGCGGGCATGGCTTTGGGTAGCCGCCGGGTTATTTCTGAGCCAGCAAGCCGTACAGCCCCAGCACGATCACAGGACGGCGGACGTTCATGACTCCCTTTGTTTTCATCGCCATGGCCCTGGCCGGCGGGCTCGGTGCCATTGCCCGCTTCCTGCTGGATGGCGCCATAGGCCGGCGTTTCCAGACGGTGTTTCCCTGGGCAACGTTCACCATCAATGTCTCCGGCTCCCTGGCACTGGGCCTTTTGACTGCCCTGGCAGCTGGAAACGTGGTCCCAAGGGAATGGGCACTCATTCTGGGCACGGGGTTTCTGGGCGGCTACACGACCTTCAGCACCAACAGCTACGAAACACTGCGCCTCCTCAGTGAGAAGCGCTACGCCGCCTCGTTCGCCAACGCCCTTGGCACACTTGCTGCCAGCGTAGGCGCCGCAGCCCTGGGATTCTGGGTTGGCACGCTTACCCAAGGCAACATGACTCTCTAGACGGAGCCGCCGTCGAGCATTTTGGAAAGACTCTTTAAACATAAGACGACCCGCAGAGCATCGGCGAGATACTCGTACGGGCCTAACCGCAGCTAACTCTGAGAAGAGCGCATTGGCTACCAAGAACATTACCTGCCACCGGGCCAATCACTTGCACCAGAAGCGCGCAATGAGCCTCACTTCACACTTCTGACGCATCAAATCCGTGTGATCCACGCAACATTACTCACAAGTAACCCATTTCCGCGACAAACAAGTTACTCGAGGGTACGCTGACGATCATGAACGAATACCAGCCGCCAATTGCAGACATCGCCTTCGCCCTTGAGCATGTTGTGGGATACCCGGACATTGCCAAACTGCCAGGCTTCGAACACGCCGACCTCGAGACCGTCGTCGAACTCCTTGAGCAATGCGGTGAGTTCATGACAGAGGCGGTAGCCCCGACGAACCGCCAAGGCGACGTCCAGGGATCCCGGCTCCAAGCCGACGGAACTGTGGTGACACCGGAGGGCTTCAAGGAGGTGTACCAACAGTATGTGGAGGCCGGTTGGGGATCGGTGCCGCTGCCGGAAGAGTTTGGCGGAGGCGGCTTCCCCCGCACTGTGGGCTTGGTGATCCAGGAGCTCATGACCAGCGCCAACATGGCATTCTCGCTGTGCCCACTGTTGACACAAGGTGCCATTGAGGCACTGTTGCACTACGGTAACGACGATTTGAAACAGCGCTACCTGCCCCAGATGGTCAGCGGCGAGTGGACCGGCACCATGAACCTCACGGAGCCGCAAGCGGGCTCGGACGTTGGCGCCTTGACTACCCGGGCGGTGAAGAACGACGACGGCAGCTACGCCATCACAGGGCAGAAAATCTTTATCACCTACGGCGATCACGACATGGCCGAACAAATTGTGCACCTGGTTCTCGCGCGGACTCCGGGCGCTCCCGAAGGTACTCGCGGCATATCCTGTTTCATTGTTCCGAAGTTCCTCGTCAACGACGACGGCTCTTTGGGCGAGCGAAATGGTGTGGAGACTGTTTCACTCGAACACAAGATGGGCATTCACGCCTCCCCTACCTGCGTACTTTCATATGAAAATGCCACCGGATATCTGATCGGTGAAGAAAACCGGGGCATGCGCATCATGTTTATCATGATGAACAGCGCACGTCTCGGCGTTGGTGTCCAAGGACTGGCAGTGGCTGAGCGCGCATACCAGCAGTCCCTGGCCTATGCGCAGGACCGCCAGCAGGGCCTCGCAATCGGTGCAACCGGCAATAGCTCGCCCATCATTGACTTCCCTGATGTTCGGCGCATGCTGATGACCCAGCGGGCCTCCATTGCGGCCCTGCGATACCTCACCTTGCTCGACGCCGTGTACGTGGACCTGAGCACCAACGATCCGGACCCTGCAGTCCGGGCCCGGGCAGACGAGATCGTTGGAATCCTGACCCCGATTTGTAAATCCTACGGAACAGATCTGGGCAACGAGCTAACCTCGCTGGCTCTGCAGATCCAAGGTGGGATGGGCTTCATCGAGGAAACTGGGGCTGCCCAGCATGTTCGGGATGTGCGCATTGCAGCCATCTATGAAGGGACCAACGGCATCCAGGCTGCCGACCTCGTGGGCCGCAAACTGGGACTTCGTGGTGGCGCTTCAGTCCTGGAGTTCATCGCTACCATGCGTGAGATCGAAGGTGAGCTTGACGCCGCCGGCACAGAATTTGTCGGTATCCGTCAGGAGCTGGGCCGCCAGTTCGACGCCCTTGAGGAAGCCACAAACTGGATGCTCCGTACCGGACAGGCGGATCCAAACGCTGTGCTATCCGGGTCAACGCCGTACCTCCGGATGTGGGGGCTATGCACCAGTGCGTGGATGCTGGCGCGGGCCGCCGTAGCTGCTGCCGGAACTGACGACGCGGACCTGGCGCGAAACCAACTCGTGTTGGCCCATTTCCACGCCCAACAGATCCTGCCGCAATGCGCGAGCCTGCTGGGTGCCGCAACGGCTGGATCGACTGACTTGTTTGCCCTCGATGCTCACCAACTCTCGGGATCTGCGCGCAAGGTCAGGCGCTAGCACCAGATTGCCCGGCTGGACCGCACCGTTAGATGATCGTTCGCACCGGTTGGCGCAGGATGGTTTTCAGTTTCTCAGGTGCGGTCCGGCGCGGATCGCTGAGATAGATCTCGTGGTGCTTGCCATTGAACTGAAGACCATGTGCCGGCATGTACGTGTTGTGAAGCCGGTCCAAGGTAGGCGCCTCGTCATCGTAGGAACCGATGTGGAGAATTTGCACGCAAAGTCCTTCCTCGAGCTCCTCAAGACGCAGCCTCGCCAACCCTGGCAGATCATGCTTCGCAGCAACCGTGGCAATCGACTCTTCGACTCGTTCAGCAGTGATCCATTGCGGCTGGCAGATCATCATGGTCCAGTCCCAGCGCTCCTTCTTCCGGGAAACGAAGTCAGCCATGTCCTCCGCCCACCACAGTCCCTCCAACGGTGCGACAACGTAGTCTCGATTCAGGGATTTTTTGCTCGCAAATTTCGTTGCATATGAAACCGAATAAAGAGCCGTCACTGCCTCGGCATAGTCGATGGAGCTGTTGGGATCACCATGTCCATCGACCGCCAGATAGTGAAAAGGGGGCACATCGTCCAGTGAAAAATCTTTGGCATTGGGCGCGTACAGCTTCTTGTGGGCCCGCTTGAGATCGTATTTCTCCATTGAATATTCCTCCACTACCTAGTTGTTCC
The DNA here is from genome assembly GCA_046714315.1 of Specibacter sp. GTDB lineage: Bacteria > Actinomycetota > Actinomycetes > Actinomycetales > Micrococcaceae > Specibacter. Next base: position 34,798 of record JBKKBD010000212.1, on the reverse strand, counting down.
GCCAAGTCTAGAATGAGGCCAGTTGCTATCCACCAGCCGCACGGCGAGAAGGAGTGTCTTGATACCTGAGATCAACATCCCGGCCAAAGACGCCCGGCAAATCGCCCTGGGATTTATTCCGTACGCAGCGGTAAGTGTTGTCCATGTGGGCGCACGTTTTGCCGACAACGACATGCTTGCAGACCCCACCAAATTGTTGCTCATGCCAGTGTTGATTGTGGCAGTCCTTCACGCATGTTGGCGAGTCTTAGCCCCTGAACTGGACCTTAGTGGGCTAACAAAAGGCCCACAGCCCACCAAACGCCCATGGCTCTTGCTGCTGGCCGGGTTGCTCTTCTCATGGTTGGGCGACGGCGCGGGCGCCTTGTTCCCCTTTGCACCCACGCTGCCACTGATGCTGCTTTTCTTTGGCATAGCCCACCTTTGCTATATGCGACTCTTTTGGCGGCATCTGACTGTCCGCACAGTATCTTGGTGGGCCCTGGCCTTTGCTGGCTGGTGGGTGGTCTTACTGATCATCATGTGGCCACGAGCCGAGGGACTCGCCATAGCTGTGGCCCTCTACGGGCTGGTTCTCGGCGGAACAGCCGCTCTGTCAACCCGTTGCAATGCCCTAGTGATATCCGGCGGAATCTTCTTCCTTGCTTCCGACACGATTCTGTCATTTAGAATCTTTGCTCTCGAGCTCATGCCCGACTGGACAAACGGAATGGTCATGCTGAGCTACACCGTTGGTCAAGGATTGATCGCAGCGGGGGCTCTTGTGACACTGCACCAGGCCAACTCTGCGCCTAGGGCTGTCCCCACGACAGCTCGCTAACGCAATGGCCATGACTACCCCTAAGGCCTTCCCTTGCGGGGCTTGGTGATGCGCTTCTTCAGCCAGCGGCGGCCATCGCTCAACGTCGAAGGCCACGCCTAAGAGTCTCCGCGGTACGCATGACCGAGCCTGCTGCTCCCAGAACCGCATTGCGCTCCCGAAAACCGTGCGGCATCATGGCCGCCCGGCCCATCAACCTCGACAGCGCTATCAGACGCTGCGTCTTTGCCCTCCGGGCGTGATCATAGGCGGCCAACCCTTCCGCCAGCGATGTGGCGTCACCAAGGCATCGCCCCAGCGTTACACCGTCGACCAGCGCCTCACAGGCTCCACGCCCCAGGAACGGTCCCATCGAGTGCGCCGCGTCGCCCACCAAGACCACGCGCCCGCTGACGTAGGACGGCATCCGCGGCAGCTCAAACAGTTCATGATGCAAGATGTCAGCTTCCTTGACGTTGCGCAACACCTCGGCCGGGCCTGTCCGCCAGGAGCCAAAGAGGTCTCGCAAGTGCTGGAGGTGCGGTGCCTCGAACTTCCCGCCCGCCTTGAGGCAGGCGTACCAGTTGGTTGCATCCGGCCCGGCGGGTGTGAGCCCGAACATTGCGCCGGGTGCCCACGTTTCTCCGTGACTAACGACGGCGCCTGCCACCGTTCCGCGCCACGCAACAACTCCCAGAGATCGCGGGTTGGAGGATTCGCCAAAAAGGGCCAACCTGGTCCTGCTGAAGGTGCCATCGGCCCCAACTACAACGTCCGAACCGGAGAAGTCGCCGGTATTGCTGACTTCGGCGCCAAAGGTGACATCAACGCCGTCGGCCAGTATTTCCAACAGTCGAGGACGGGCAATCATCAACAAATTGGTGCCGCCGGACATTGAGACAAGAGTTCGGCCCGCTGGCGTCCTCAGCCCAGTATCCGCAGACGCCTCCATGCGTGACCCACTGCGGCGCACCGCGTCACCAACACCAATAGCGTCAAGGGCCTTCAAAGCCTCCGACCACATGCCCAGCGCGGTACCGGAGGCAGGAGGCGCAAAGGCACTCTCGCGCACATCGACCGCCCACCCCCGCATGGTCAGTGCCCGCGCGGTGGCCAACCCCGCAATTCCAGCCCCTATGATCGTCACATTCCCCTTCATGCTTGTGAGCCTACGCTTTTCCAGCCTCAGCGGTGAAAGTAGCTGCCGCCACATTTTCCGGGCCGCAAGATCAGCGCCCGACACACCGCTAGGGTTGTGCCATGACTCATATCCCAACCTCCACCGACACTGCCATCCGCCAGTTCACCGTCAACGCGATCTTGTTCGATCTGGACGGAACCTTGATTGATTCAACGCCGGCAACGGAACGGGCGTGGCGTACGTGGGGCGAGCGCATGGGATTGGAGAACTTCAGTTACGGGACACACGGCGTTCCAGCCCAGGCACTCGTGCAGCAGACCATCGAGCCCGCACGGCAAGCTGAGGCATTCGAACTGATCAAGGCCCTCGAGACGGCGGATACCGACGGCGTGGTCGCCAAGGACGGGGCCTTGGCTTTGCTGGCGTCACTGCCGGACGATACGTGGACCATTGTCACCTCCTGCACTCACGGGCTGGCCGACGCGCGGATGGCCGCCGCGGGCGTATCTGGTCCGCCCCACATAGTCACCGCCGACCAGGTGACCCGCGGTAAACCCCACCCCGAACCCTTCTTGCTCGGCGCCAGTCGGCTGAACGCAGACATTCAGAATTGCCTTGTCGTGGAGGACGCGCCGGCAGGCCTGACGTCGGGCCGGGCAGCCGGGGCATTGACCCTCGCCGTGGCCGGAACTACCGTGGTTGGCGAGCTCGACGCCGATCATGTGGTCAACAGCCTCGCGGACGTGAGCGCCACGGTGCTCCCCGACGGTCGGATCCAGATCACCCTACGAACCGCTTGAGGTTTGGTAGACGCGGGTCTCGACAGACTCGGCCAGCGTGCCTGCACAGCCAGCTGTAAAAGGGCAACAAAAAACCGCTCAAACTCTGGAATGTTCCCAGTGTTTGAGCGGTTTTTGTTCGGTCGGGCTGACAGGATTTGAACCTGCGACCCCTTGACCCCCAGTCAAGTGCGCTACCAAGCTGCGCTACAGCCCGAAATGTTCAAGCCTTGGAAAGTATCTTCCGTGGCTGAACCACCTGAAAAAGTTTACATCATAAAAATCATGACCTTTACCAATTCAGATGTGAGCCGCGTTACTTCTTGCGGCTACGCTTTTCACGCACGCGCATGCTGACCTCGATGGGCGTACCCTCGAAGCCAAATGTCTCGCGGAGACGGCGTGTGATGAAGCGACGGTACCCGGGATCCAGGAAGCCTGTGGTGAACAGGACGAACTTCGGCGGGCGGCTGGAAGCCTGTGTGCCGAACAGAATACGGGGCTGCTTGCCACCACGGACGGGGTGGGGGTGCTCGGAGACAAGTTCACCAAGGAACGCGTTCAGGCGGCCCGTGGGGATGCGGCGATCCCAGTTCTCAAGAGCCAGGTCCAAGGCAGGAACCAGCTTGTCCTTGTGCCAACCGGTCTTGGCGGAGATGTTCACGCGCGGGGCCCAGTTAACGTGGGCCAGATCTGTCTCAATTTCGCGTTCCAGGTACTTGCGACGCTCATCGTCCATCAAGTCCCACTTGTTGAACGCGAGCACCAAGGCGCGACCGGATTCGATGGCCAGCTGCAAGATGCGAACATCTTGCTCGCTCAGGATCTCGTCAACGGCCAACAGGACAACGGCAACTTCCGCTTTTTCCAGGGCTGACTGCGTACGCAGTGACGCATAGAAGTCGGCGCCCTGTGCCATGTGCTGACGACGGCGAATACCGGCCGTGTCAACGAAGCGCCAGGTACGGTCGCCCAATTCGATGAGCTCATCGACGGGGTCACGCGTGGTGCCGGCAACATTGTCAACGACAACTCGCTCGGAGCCGGCCAGCTTGTTCAGCAGCGAGGACTTGCCCACGTTCGGACGGCCCAACAGTGCGATGCGGCGCGGGCCACCTGTGCGCTCGATGCCTTCGACGGCGGAGAACTCGGGCAGAATTTCCATGACATGGTCCAGCATGTCGGCAACACCACGACCGTGCACGGCCGAAACCGGAAGCGGTTCGCCCAAGCCAAGGCCCCACAGCATGGCGTTGTCAGCCTCTTGGACCAGATCATCAATCTTGTTTCCGACCAGGATGACAGGCTTCTTGGACTTGCGGAGCATGCGCACAATGGCCTCATCGGAGGCGGTGATGCCCACGATGGCGTCGACAACGAGCAATACGGCGTCGGCCATTTCCACGGCGATCTCGGCCTGTTCAGCCACGCGCAGGTCAAGTCCGCGGGCGTCGCGCTCCCAACCACCGGTGTCAACCAGGGTGAAGTTGCGGCCGTTCCAGTCGGCTGTGTACTGAACGCGGTCACGGGTAACACCCGGGGTGTCCTCGACAACAGCCTCGCGGCGGCCAAGGATACGGTTCACCAGGGTGGACTTGCCCACGTTGGGGCGGCCCACGATGGCAAGTACGGGGTCCTGGCGCAGGGCGTCAAAGTTGGAGCCGTCGTCGAACCCGCCTGAAAGCAGTGCGGCGTCCTCGTCGTCAAGCTCGTAGTTGGCTAGGCCAGCAAGCAGGCCGGCCGCGCGCGCATCGGCGTCCTCGTCGGAGATGGCCGCCAACTTCTCGGCGATCTGGTCGGTACCCGTGGGTACGTATTCCGGGTGACCAAACTCACCGTCACCGGAGGGTGCGGTTGACTTGGGGTCGCTCATGGTTGCTGTCCTTTATGCTTTGAAGATAGGTGATCATCCGCAGGCAAATCCTGCCCTGTAGCGGCTTGCGATGCGGCAATGTGTGCCGCCAGCCGCAGGCGGATTTGTTCGGTTGCTCTGTCCATTGAAACACGGCCGGAAACTCCCGGCTCACGCGTGATTACTAATGGTTCCCCAAACACTACGTGCAGTTTGCGCCGTGGTGCTGGAATTTTATCGCGATGTTCCCCGCTGCGTCTTGTTCCCAAGACCGCAACAGGTACGACGGCGGCGGCTGAGTTAAGTGCCAGCCACGCCACGCCGCTGTTCATGGAGGCCGCGTCCCCGGCTCCCCTGGTGCCTTCCGGAAGGATGCCGATGCAGTCTCCGCGATCAAGGACCGCCTTGGCATATTGCAGGGCCGCCCTGTCACCGTTTCGGTTGACGGGAATTTGTCCTGATGCGTGCAACACCCGGCCAAGGAAACCCTTGAACATGTCGTTGCGGACCATGACATGCATGTACCTGTTGCTCGCACCGACCATCACGGGTCCGTCCAGGTAGCTCAGGTGGTTTGCCGCAAACACCACGGGCCCTTTATCGGGGATGTGTTCACGCCCCAGAACAGTGGTTTTGTACACCACATGATCCAGGAAGCGGCCCAGCGGACGGCTCCAACGGGTTTTCCACCGCGGCGGCGGCGCCGTCAGCACCCGCAGCGGCTTTACGCCACCACTCATGCAGCCGGACCCGCGTTGACTGCCTGGCGAACCACGGCGATGACGGCGTCAATGGTTTCCTCGAAGTCAAGATCCGAGGAATCAACTGTGTAGACGCCGTCGGCGGCGCGCTGGAAATCAACCACTGTTGCATCCTTGGCGTCACGCGCCAAGACCTGCTCCGCCAACTGCTCGGCTGTCTGGGTGCCACCGAGCTGGAGTCCCCTGCGGCGCAGGCGGGCTTCCTCACTGGCCGTCAGGATCAGGCGAGCCTCGGCATTGGGCGCCACAACGGTGGTGATATCCCGGCCTTCAACCACAATGCGGTGACCGTGTTCGGCGATGAGCGCCTTTTGGCGGCGCACCAATTCGGCACGGGCTCCCAGATTGGTGGCCACGGCGCTGACGGCTGCGGAAATCTTGGGTTCGCGGATGGCGTCGGTGACGTTGATGCCGTTGACCTTGAAGAACTCGGTCTCCGGCACCATGCTTTGTTCCAACTTGATGGTGCGCGCAGCAGCCTCGACGGCGCCAGCATTCTCCAAGGGGATCAAGGCGTTCAGGCAGTGCCACGCGACGCTGCGGTACATGGCACCGGTGTCAAGGAAGGCCAAGCCGAGGCGTTGGGCAACAGCCTTGCTAACACTCGACTTGCCCGAACCTGAGGGACCGTCTACGGCAACCACCAAGGACTTGCCTTGGCGAATCTGCTGCACCGTTACATCTGCATTGCTCACTGAATTACCTTCCAACCACGTGCCGTCAATTCCTCTACCAACAGCACTCGCCGTGAAGGCAGTACCGACAGTTCAACCATGCCAACCTGGAGCCCGGCCGAGTGGTCCAGCCGCAGATCTTCAACGTTTACGCCAATCTCACCGATTTCGGTCAGCAGGTGTGCAATCTGACCCGGCTTGTCATCGACAAGCACCGTGAGCCATGAATACTGTTGCGCCGGACCACCGTGTTTACCGGGAATCCTGCTCTGCCCTGCGTTGCCCTCAGCCATGAGCTGTGCCAGATCCAGGCGTGCGCCCGGGGCCGTGGGCGCGCTGAGCGTGTTGATCAACCGGTCAAGATCGGTCCGCACGCCCTTCATGATCTCCAACAGCGCAGGCGCATTGGCACCAAGGATCTGCACCCACAGCGAAGGATCGCTGGCCGCAATCCGCGTGACATCGCGCAAGCCGTTGCCTGAAAGCGACAACGCATGCGCCGGCGTTTCCTGCAGGCGGCTGGCCACCAGTGACGACATGACCTGCGGCAGGTGCGAGACCAGAGCCACGGCGCCGTCGTGCTCGTCAGGAGTGAAACGGAACACCACAGCATTTAGATCGATCGCCAGCGAATGCGCAACCTTGAGCGCATGCGCAGAGCTTGCCTCCGACGGGCACAGGACCCACGGCATGGAGTTGAACAGTTCGCCGCGGGCAGCCACGGGGCCTGAGCGTTCCCGCCCGGCCATGGGGTGCGTGCCAACATAACGTGACAAAACCAACGCATCCATGCCGTCCAACTCCGTCAGTTCGGTAAGAACCGAACCCTTGACGCTGGCAATATCAACCACGACGGCGGACGGGTACCGTGTGAGGGCCCCGGCCACCACCTGCGCGGTGACATCCGGCGGCGCCGCAACGACAACCAGCTCGGGTGCCAGGTTTTCAGCAGGGTCAAAGGCACGCCCGGCGCCAATGTCCACCGCAACGGCCTGAGCCGAGGGCGACGGGTCGCTAAGAACTACATCGATGCCGCGGGCACGAAGCCCCAGCCCGATGCTCGCTCCCAGCAGACCGCTGCCAAGAACCAGCACCGGACCTAACAGGTGCGAAGGATTCATGCGTTACTTACATCCCTACGTCTGCGAGCAGGTAACCAACCTCGTGGCGACCCAGAAGACGGACGCTGCCCTGGCGCTGATCGCCCAGGGCGATGGGGCCGAACTTCACGCGAACAAGGCGCTCGACCGGGTAGCCAACGGCGTCGAACATGCGGCGCACGATGCGGTTCTTACCGGAGTGCAAAACAACCTCGGCCAGAACGTGACCCGGAGTCGAGTCAACGAGGCGGAAGGAGTCAACCTTCTGCCAGCCGTCCTCAAGCTCCACGCCGTCCTTGAGTTGGGCACCAACGCCGTGGGCCATCGGGCCGCGGACCTGGACCAGGTAGGTCTTGGGGATCTCGTACTTGGGGTGGCTCAAGCGGTTGGCGAGCTCGCCGTCGTTCGTCAAGATCAACAAGCCCTCGGTGCCCGTGTCCAAACGGCCAACGTGGAACAGGCGCTCACTGGTCTGGCGCTTCTTCAGGAAGTCGCTGATGCACGGGCGACCTTCGGGGTCATCCATGGTGGAGACAACGCCCTTGGGCTTGTTGAACACCATGTACACCATTTGATCGTTGGTCTGGATGGTCATGCCATCAACCACGATCTCAACGTTTTCCGGGTCAACACGCAGACCCAGCTGGTTCACGGTGACGCCGTCAACCTGAACGCGACCTTCAAGGATCATGTCCTCGCACAGGCGGCGGGAAGCAACGCCGGCCATGGCCATGACCTTCTGCAGGCGTACGCCCTCTGCATTGTGAATGTCAATGTCGTCAGTGGTGCGCGACGGGCGGCGGTTCTGCTCCGTGGGACGGTTCTTCGACGGGCCGACGGTGCGGCCGTACTGCTCGTTCTTGAACGGGCGGGCACCGGTCTGGCTTGGCTTGCGGGCACCGGGCTTGCTGGTGGCAGCCTTGGGCCCGCCCAGCTTGGGTGCACCGGATCGGTAACCTTCGGCGCTGGCCGCTTTGGCCCTGTCGGCGTTGTAACCTGCGGCGCGCAAAGCTCCCGGCTTGAGGCCGTCATCGCCCTGGCTCTTCCGGGGACCGCCTGACTTGGGTGCGCCAGACTTAAATCCGCCGGACTTAAAGCCACCTGATTTGGCGGCGCCGAAGCGGGGCTTGCCGCCACGCGGCTGGTTCTGCCCGGAAGAACTTCCGGAGCGGGGCGACGGTGTCATGAGTTTGTCCTTAAAGTGCTAAATATTGTGGTCATGCTAAAAGTGTGAATCGTCAAAATCTTGGAGGTTTTCAAGACCGGGCAGGTGCGGTGCAATTTGCGGCAACTCGTCGACGCTGCCCATTCCCAACCGTTCCAAAAAGTACGCCGTGGTCCGGTACAGGAATGCCCCGGACACCGGATCGGTGCCCACTTCCTCAATCAGCCCGCGCTGCGCCAACGTCCTTACTACCGAGTCGACGTTCACACCACGAATGGCGGAAACTCGAGCTCGTGATACCGGTTGGCGGTAAGCTATTACCGCCAAGGTCTCCAAGGCCGCTTGCGTGAGCCGGGCCGTCTGGCCGTCCACAACAAATGCTGACACTATCTCGGCGTAGGCTGCGCGTGAATAAACACGCCATCCTCCAGCTAGTTGCCGGAGTTCAAAGCCGCGGACCGGTACAGTGCCACCTTCCCTAGTATAACCGTCGTACTCCCTTGCCAGTTCGTGCAATAGCTCACGTACCGTGGATGTGGGCAAGCCCACCACAATGGCCAACTGCTCCTCGGCCACAGGTTCGTCGACCACCATGAGGACGGCCTCGAGGGCAGCCTTGACGCTGTGGCGCGATTCGAGCAGCTCTTCCGGTGCGGCTGAGGCCTCGCCATCGTTAGCTGTCATTCCCGATTCCCCGCTCATGGGCGTTCCTCGTTCTCGTCATCGAAGTCACTATCTGTTGCCGGCGCGTTTTCCATGCCGGCGCTCCAGCGCACCAGTAATTCGCCCAGCGGGTTCGCTTGCTCAAAGGCCACCATCTGATCCCGAAACAATTCCAGCAAGGCCAGGAACCGCGCAATGATCATCATCGAGGAATCGGCATCGGCGCTCAGGACCGCGAAGGTCAACGGGCGAGCATTCCAGGTGGCCAGGGCTGGATCATCCTTGGCGGGCATTCCCTCGGTGAGCATGGCCATGATAATGCCGGCCTGCTCCCTGACACTGACGGGCTGGACGTGCAAATGCGCCAACCCAACCTCGGTGCTCCGCGCTTCCTTGGGTTCCATGGCGCGGGCGGCCAGCTCGGCAAATTGCTGGGGCGTGTGGCGCCATACCAGCTCCGGCAGGAGGGCCGCGAAGTGCGGCTCCAGTCCAACCTGACGCGGAAAACGCTTCGCTTCACGGTCCAGTTCGCCGCCCATGAGGGTGGCAACTTCCTTGAAGGCCTTGTACTGCAGAAGCCGCGCGAACAAGAGGTCGCGGGCCTCCAAAAGGGCCAGGTCGTCGTCGTTCTCCACTTCCCCTTCGGGCAGCAGGCGGGCGGCTTTGAGGTCCAAGAGGGTTGCGGCGAGGACCAGAAATTCACTGGCTTCATCCAGGGCCCATACTTGTCCCAGATCTTGCAGGGCCTTCAGATAGCTGATGAATTCATCGGTAACTGTGGCGATGGCCACGTCGGTGATGTCCATCTCATGCTTGGAAATCAAGCCTAAAAGCAGGTCGAAGGGGCCGGTGAAGTTATCCAGCCGCACCTCGAAGCGCTGCTTGCCTGAGGTCTCGGCGCCAGGGGCCTCCGAGCTTTCAGGGGGTGTTTCTGCCGCGATCCCCGCGACTTCTGTTGTTGAATTCAAGTTAGGGTGAGCCGCCTCGGGCGATCAGTTCCTTGGCCAGTCGACGGTAGGAATCCGCGCCTGGGTGGTTGGCCGCGTAGGACGTGATGGGCTCTGCGGCCACGGACGCATCGGCGAACTTGATGGTGCGCTTGATGACCGTCTCGAAGACCTTGTCACCAAAGGCTTCGACAAGCCGGGCCAGGACTTCGCGGCCGTGGAGGGTGCGGGCGTCGTACATGGTGGCCAGCACGCCGTCGACCTGCAGACCGGGATTCAGGCGGTCCTGGACCTTGTCAATGGTCTCCACCAGGAGGGCCACGGCACGCAGTGCAAAGAATTCGCAGATCAACGGGATAATGACGCCGTGGGCGGCGGTCAGAGCGTTGACGGTCAGCAGGCCCAAGGACGGCTGGCAGTCAATCAGAACCACGTCGTAGTCGTCTTCGACCTTGCGCAGCGCACTGGCCAGGACCTGTTCACGGGCAACCTCGTTGACCAGCTGAACTTCGGCGGCCGAAAGGTCAATGTTGGCCGGGAGAATGTCAATGTTCTCAACGTCCGTGTGAATGATGGCGTCGCGGATGTCCACTTTGCGGTCCATCAGCACGTTATATACGGTGATGTCGAGTTCGTGGGGGTTGGTGCCCAGACCGGCGGAGAGCGCTCCCTGCGGATCAAAGTCAACCAGCAGCACCTTGCGCCCGGCTTCTGCCAGCGCAGCTCCAAGGTTGATGGTGGAGGTGGTCTTGCCGACGCCGCCCTTTTGGTTGACCATCGCGATGACGCGGGCCGGGCCGTGGGAGGTGAGGACCGGTGGTTCGGGGAATTCCGTCATGGGACGCCCCGTGGGGCCCATTACGTCCTCGCCGGCAAATGCCGTTGCACCCTGCTCGATACTCACCTGTCAGTCCACACTTTCGCTGCTTAATAGTTCTGCGCTGCCAAGGACTAGGTTACCGGTTGGCGGGTGCATGTTTTGAACATTTGCCGCTGATAGATTTTGAGCCTTGACCCTCAAGCTGAAGCTGAACGTTGCCTGTGGCCATGCTCAGGAGCCCGAACGGAGGCCACGCGAGCCTATACTTCGTTAGTGATGAGCAAAGCTAACAGCACCCCCAATAATCCCCCTCGCCGTTCGCCACAAAGTCCATCCCAGGGTCCACAGGGCTTACAAGGAGCACGCAAGGATGTGGTGCGTGCCGAGAAGCTGCAGGCAGGCTATTCCGGCGAGGCAGTGTGTGGCGTTGTCAGTTTCAGTCTCCATTCCTCGCAGGCTCTGGCCCTGGTTGGTCCCAATGGTGCCGGCAAGTCAACCGTGGTCAAGACCCTGGTGGGCCAACTCGAGGCAGTCTCCGGGACCACGTTGATCAATGGGGCCGAGGTAGACGACCGAACCTTGGACTTCCGCCGCGAGGTTGCAGTAGTTTTTGACGATGACGCCTTCTTCCCCTCCTTGACGGTTGAAGAGCACTTGGCGATCGTCGCGGCCGGACATGGGGCTGACGACGTGGAGGAAATCATCGCCTCCGAGCTGGAATTCTTCGGTCTGACGGAACAGGCAAAGTCTCGTCCGTACAACCTGTCATCAGGGCAACGACGCCGAATGCTGCTGGCCGCTGCCTTCGTGCGGCCCCGCTCTCTCTTAGTTCTTGACGAACCCGAACAGCGGTTAGACACAGCCATGCGGCACCGGCTGGCCACCCGATTAAGGGAAGAGGTCGATGCCGGACTGGCCCTCCTTGTTGTCACGCACGACCCGGCCTTCTTGTCCACAGTAGCCACCAAGGCCATCTTCATTTCCGACACCATTCACGCCATGACGCCAACACAGGCAGCGACGGCCATCGCCTCCGAGAACCCCCACGCGGACTGATCCATGAGCGTGCAGACAAAAGAGCGCTTCAGCGCCAAGGAAATCCGCCAATATACGTTCCGGGCCGGCCTGAGCCGCACCGAGGGCGGCCTCATGGAACTCATTTCAGAGGTCTACACCTCCCTTTTGGGTGGCCTCACGCTGCTGACCATGGCCGGCGCCCTCATCATGGCGCTGCGCCACAGCCTCGGAGTCGGTGACGAATCCGCATTGGCGGCATCCGCCGTCGCACCCGGTTTTCACTCCGTCACACTGCTGCAGGCCGGCGCCACGGTGCTGCTCACGCTCGCGGCGGCCCTGTTGTCCGTGGAGATGACCATGGGCCCCATCGCCATGACCCTTCCGCAAACCGCATGGTGGCTGGGATTGCCCGTGCGGCGCAGGGGCTTCATTCAGCCGGGGTTCCTGAAATCCCTGTTGTGGCCAACCATTGCGGCCATCATCGTGGTGCTTCCGCTGTCGCTGGGCATGGCCGATCACCCCACCCCGGGCCGGATTGCACTGGCTGCATTGTGCGGTGCCGCGCTGGCGTGGTTGCTCTACGGCATCGCGTCCTGGTGCCAGGTCACGGGCCAAGGGGCTTGGCTGAAGAAGGTCATGGGCGCCATCACGCTTGTGGCCCCGTTGACCCTTGTCGCCACGGCTCTCTACAACAACGTGGCTGGGCGCCAAGCCATTACGGCCAGCCAGACCGCGTGGATGGAATATCTGCCCACCAGCTGGCCCTTCCTAGTTGCCGACGGTGCAATGTGGCCTCTGCTGGTCGTGGCTCTTGCGCTGGGGCTGCTCGGGCTCGTTTATGCCAACCTTGAGCGGATCACCACAGCCCAGCTCAAGGCCAGCGCTGCGGCAGGTGCCTACGCGGCGAGTTCGCTGCTCTCCATGGATGCCACGGAGCTTTCGCGATCGTTGAGCACGGGACCCTCGCTGGGGAAAAGCAAGATCCGGCTGAAGCTCATCTTCACGGGCGGCACTGCACATGCGCGGAGCATCAAGACGCTCATCAGCACCCATGCCACGATGGCCCTGCGCTCCCCCGCGACGTTGCTGCGGGTTCTTGTTCTGGCCGCCATCCCGGCTTCGCTGGCATCCGTGGAGTTTCTTGGCAATGCCATCCTGATCGCTGTGGCGTTGTACCTGTGCGCCAACTTCGCCTCGACGGCGCTCGGTGCAACGGCGCGCTTCTCGGCAGGTAACCCGGCCGTGGACACCTTGATGCCATTGCCGGCCAAGACCGTGCGATTGGTGCACTACGCCATTCCTGCCGTGGCCATGACACTCTGGGCACCCGTCAGCCTAGGACTATTGCTGGCCCTTGGCGTTGGTTCGCCGGCCCTGCTGGTCCTGGCAACACTGGCCGGACCGGGTCTCGGTGCGGCCACCTTGCGCGCGGCATTCAAGCCAGCACCCGATTGGAACATGCCTGCCGTGGCCGCCCCCATGGGCCCGGTCCCCACTGGTGCGATCCGGTCATTTTTGATCGGCCCCGATTTGACGCTCATTGTGTTGCTGCCGGTACTGATCTGCCTGATCTCCGGTGGTGTTCCACCGGTTGCCTTCCCGGCGCAGCTGACGCTGACCTGGCTGGCATTCCTGTGGGGAACCCACCTGCGCAAGCCCAAGTCAGCTAAGGACGGTGGCATGTTCGGCATGCCACCGGCAACCACCACAAAGTAGTTCATCGCCCGTGTCCTGGACGCACTCCCTCCATCCCGGGAAATCTTAAGCAGCACCTGCGGGTGCGAGCAGGAAAAGCAAATCTCTTAAGCAGCACCTGCGGGTGTTTGGCTCCGGAACCCACAGGAGGTGCTTAAACGATTTCGAAGAAGCGTCCCAACCCGCAGGAGCTGCTTAAACAAAAAGCCGTGGCCATCCTCCTGGAGGATGGCCACGGCTTTTTGACTCAGGAAGCTACACAGTTACCGGAACACGGTGCCCTGCTGCAGCTGCGTCGTCTCCACCCTCGGAGCCGGGGGCCGGAGCGGAGCCGTGATCGTCGTCGTTCATGGTCAGTTCATCGAAGGGATCCTGGCCGGAAAGAACGGCGCGGGCCTTGTCCATATCGAGTTCACGCGTCCACTTGCCGATCAATAGGGTTGCTACGGCATTGCCCGTGAAGTTGGTGAGTGCGCGGCATTCGGACATGAACTTGTCGATGCCCACAATCACACCCATGCCATCGAGCAGGACCGGCTTGTGTGCGGCGAGACCTGCAGCGAGGGTTGCCAATCCGGCACCCGTGACACCGGCTGCACCCTTGGAAGCGATCACCATGAAGACCAGCAGGCCAATCTGCTCACCCAGGTTCATCGGCAGGCCCATGGCGGTGGAGATGAACAGTGCACTCATGGTCAGGTAAATGGCGGTGCCATCAAGGTTGAAGGAGTACCCGGTGGGGACCGTGATGCCAACAACAGGCTTGGAAACGCCGGCGTGCTCCATCTTGGCCATGAGGCGCGGCAATGCGGACTCGGAGGATGATGTGGCGAAGATCAGCAGGTACTCGCGGGCCAGGTAGCGCATCAAGGCGAAGATGTTCAGGCCAGTGACAAGACGCAGGATGGATCCTAGAATAACCACGATGAAGAGCGCACACGTCAAGTAGAACGCGCCCATGAGGATTGCCATGGAACCGATAGCTGCCCATCCCGTGGCACCGACGACGGCGGCGATGGCACCAAAGGCGCCCAAGGGGGCGAGCCACATGATCATCATCATGAGCTTGAAAACAACCTTCTGGATGTGACGGACTCCGTTGAGCACCGGCTCTCCGGCCTTGCCCATGGACTGCAAGGCAAAACCAACCATCAAGGCCAGGACCAAGGTGGGCAGAACCGGAATGTCGCCCGGGATCATGTCCATGAGGAACTTCACTGTGGAGTTCTCCTCGGCGCCACCGGAGGCCTCATACGGCTTGAGGTGCAGGCCCGCACCGGGGTGGATGATGTTACCTACAACGAGGCCGATTCCCAGAGCAGCGGTGGACATCACCATGAAGTACAGCAGCGCCAGGCCGCCCACCTTGCCGACAGTGGCCGCCTTGGCGATGGAGCCAACACCAATGACCAGTGTGCAGAAAATGATGGGCGCAATGACCATCTTGATGAGCGAGATGAACATGGTGCCAATGGGCTTGAGTGATTTGCCGACCTCGGGGGCCAGCAGGCCGATCGCCGCTCCGAGAACGACCGCCGCAATGACGGCAATGTACAGCCAATGGGTCTTGTCCAATCCGCGTCGCGCCGGCTTTGCAGTGCTGACTGTCCCTCGTCCTTGAGAGCTCATGGTGACTCCTTGTGATACTGATGATTAGCATTGGTAGGTGGGCGTGCGATCCGCCTCACACAAGATTGCCCCGCAACGTGACTTATCTCACCGTTGTGTTCATATTGGTCGTACGAAAGGTGAAACATGTTTTGGCGTGGCTGGAGCATTGCCCGCAGGTTGCTGGTCGCCAACCTGCTTTTCGTGGTGCTTCTGACCAGTGGTCTCACGGCCATCATGGTGGCCGACGCCGGCTCCCGCACTTACGATCAAACCCGCCAGCGAATGCTCTCGGTCGCCACGGCAATTGCAGATTCACCCATGGTGGTTGCTGCTGCGTCCGGGCCAAACCCGACAACCAGCCTGCAGCCCTATGCCAAAGCTGTCATGCGCGACGCCAGGGTCGACTTCATCACCATCATGGATCCGCAAGGACTCCGCTGGACCCACCCAGATCCGAATGAGATCGGAAAACCCTATGTGGGCTCCACGGCCCAGGCCAAAGCCGGTGAGACATTTTTCGAGACCACCGCTGGAACACTTGGCCCCTCGGCGCGCGTCATCGTCCCGATCAAGAACTCTGCCGGCGAGGTGCTGGGAATGGTGTCCGCCGGCGTGACGATCAGCAATGTCCAAGTCCTCGTTGCCGCCCGCATCCCTGAAGTTTTGGGACTGGCAGCCGCCCTTTTGCTGGCGGGTTCATTGGCAGCCTGGGCCCTTGGCCGGTACCTCAAACGTGTCACCCTCGGATGGGGCCCCGAAGAGCTGGGACAGCTCTTCGCCTACTACGAATCCGTTCTCCGCTCCGTCCGGGAGGGCCTGGTGCTCGTGGACCCCCGCGGCGCCATGGTCCTGTACAACGATCACGCTGCATTGCTGCTGGGTATGGCACCGTCAGGTTCGACGGCGGCCAGTACCCCGCCGTCGTTGGCGTCCCTGAACCTGCCCGAGTCCCTTACGGAGCTTTTGCGCACGGGGCGCACTGCCACGGATGAGGTCCATCTCGCCGGCGACCGTCTGCTGGTGGTTAGCCAGCGCCCGGCACTGGCGCCCGGAAGCAATAACAGTGCCGGAACCGTGGTGACATTGCGCGACCACACCGAGCTGACGGCGCTGGCAGGCAGCCTCAGCAGCACCCAGACGCTGGTGGAAGCGCTGCGCTCCCAAACGCACGAGCACGCAAACCGGCTGCATGCCATTATTTCCCTGATAGAACTGGGACGTTCCAGCGAGGCCCTAGCCTTTGCCACCTCGGAACATTCAGAGAATGTGCGGCTCGGCGGAGAATTTGTTGACACCCTCGATGAGCCATTCCTGGCCGCCCTGCTGTTGGGAAAACGTGCCCAGGCTGATGAACGTGGCGTGGCTCTGGAATTGACAGCCTCCGGCACACTGCCACCGGCCACCGTAGACATCCGCGAGCTGGTGACGCTCTTGGGAAACCTGGTGGACAACGCCATTGAGGCGACAGCTGGCCACTCTCAAGGGCCCACAGTTTGGGTTGACCTGCTCGTGGCCGACGGCACCCTGACCATTACGGTTGCCGACAACGGTCCGGGGTTGCCCACCACCGATCTGGACGTGCTGGGACGGATCGGAACCACCGGCAAAACCTCCGTTGCCCCCGGCGGGCGCGGGTACGGCATTGCCCTCATCCGCCGCGCAACCGCCGCCCTCGGTGGCACTATCACAGGCGAGAACGACGGCGGCGCCGTCATGACCGCCGTCGTGCCTCTCGGCATGCTTTCTGAAACTCTTTCTGAAACTCGAGGTAATCAATGACCGGACCCACACCCATACGGGTGCTCGTGGTGGACGATGAACCAATCGCCCTTGCCGCCCATGCCGACTATGTTCGGCGATTGGACGGCTTTGAGGTCGTGGCGGAGGCGAACGGCATGGGGGCCGCATTGGCCGCGCTCAACGATCCAACAGTCCCCTCGATTCAGCTGATTCTGCTGGACATGAACCTCACCGACGGTCATGGCTTGGACCTGCTGCGGCGCGTACACGGGCTGGGGCTGGTTCCGGACGTCATCGCCATCACAGCCGTCCGTGAGGTTCACGTGGTGCGCTCCGCCATAGCACTGGGCATTACGGCTTACCTCATCAAGCCGTTCACTTTTACGGCATTCAGGGACAAGCTGGAGAACTATCGCAGTTTCCACAATGTCCTGACTGACAGGTCGCAAACATCACAGGACGCGATTGACCGAGCAATGTCACAGCTTCGACCATCAGGGAAGTTGACGCTACCCAAGGGCATGCTTCCCGAGACACTCGGCGTCGTGGTGGACTGGCTACGGACCCAGGACCGTGCGGCGTCAGCGACCGAGGCCGCGGCGGGGCTTGCGATGTCCCGGGTCACGGCCCGCCGGTACCTTGACCATCTGGTCGAGACCGGCTCAGCAAGCAAGGCCCCAAGGCACGGCTCACCCGGCCGCCCGGAACTCGAGTACAGCTGGTCCCACGCACCGGGGCGGCGTTGACTTGCCAAAACGTCCCAAGGATCCGAGGAAACACTAACCTCGAAAAGAATATTTCACCAATTACGAAACGTTAACTTGACGTAAAGGTAAGCCTAAGTAAGGGTAGGCTGTGCTTGGTTTTTTGCCAGGTATTACCGAACGCAAGGATTCCCCTCTTGACATCGCTGCACACAATAAACGACCCATCAATCGCTGACCTCTCCTTCGGATCCGGTGTGGAGGAGGCCCTGGCCGCCAGCAATTACCTGTTCAATTCAGCAAATTCCGCCCGCTATGTTGCCGATGTCCTGCAGGGCGTGAATCTGGTGGCAACCACGGTGTCCCGCACCACGCGCCCCTTCACGGGTGCCACCCCGGCTGCGCTCTCCGCCCTGGTTGAAGCTGTCGATCTGGATCAGCCACTGGAAGACACGGCTGCAGCCCTGACGGAACTTGAATCGTTGTACCTCAAGGACGCCATCTACTTCCACGACACCAAGTACGCGGCCCACCTGAACTGTCCCGTGGTGATCCCCGCGCTGGTGGGCGAGGCGGTGTTGTCGGCCGTGAATTCATCCCTTGACACGTGGGATCAGAGTGCTGGCGCCACCATGATCGAGCGGCGTCTGATCGATTGGACAACCGAGCGGCTTGGCCTCGGCCCGGACAGCGACGGCGTGTTCACCAGTGGTGGCACCCAGTCCAACCTTCAGGCCCTGCTGATCGCGCGGAACCACGCGGTGGCTTGCCTACGCCTTGATCCAGCCAACGCAGGGCTGCGCCTTCCGGCCCTGCTGGAGCGGCTTCGGATCTTCACCTCCGGAGCCAGCCATTTCAGCATCCGCAAGTCGGCGTCAATGCTGGGGCTGGGCTATGACGCCGTCGTCGACATTGAATGCAATGCAAGCCGCCGCATGGACCCGGCGGCGTTGGCCCGGGAACTGGCCATTTGCCAGGCTGAAGGTTTGATTCCGCTAGCCGTCGTTGCCACGGCTGGAACCACCGATTTCGGCAGCATCGACCCCCTGCGTGAGGTCGCGGCCCTCAGCCGGGCGTACGGCTGCTGGTTCCACGTTGATGCCGCATATGGCGGAGGGCTCATTACCTCCTCCCGATATCGGCACCTCCTCGACGGGATTGATTTGGCGGACTCCGTCACGATTGATTACCACAAGACGTTTTTCCAGCCCGTTAGCTCCAGCGCCTTGCTTGTCCGTGAGGGCGCCAATCTTGGCCACGTCACGTACTACGCCGACTACCTCAACCCGGAAAGCGCAGCCAAGGCCAATGTTCCCAATCAGGTTGACAAGAGCATCCAAACCACGAGGCGCTTTGACGCGCTCAAACTGTGGCTGACCTTGCGAACTATGGGGGCCAACGGTGTGGGTGCCCTATTTGATGAAGTGATTGACCTGGCTGCAAGCGCAGGCGAGGTACTGGAA
The DNA here is from genome assembly GCA_046714315.1 of Specibacter sp. Taxonomy (GTDB): domain Bacteria; phylum Actinomycetota; class Actinomycetes; order Actinomycetales; family Micrococcaceae; genus Specibacter. The sequence continues at coordinate 15,867 of JBKKBD010000212.1, read as the reverse complement.
GCCCATCCGGACTTTGAGTTGGCCTCCAATCCACAGTTGAGTACGGTGGTCTTCCGCTACAAGCCGGCCGGTAGCTCCGAAGCTGACGCCGACGCCCTGAACCCGCTAATCCGCTCAGCCGTTTTCGCGTCCGGGGAGGCGGTTGTGGCAGGAACCAAGGTTGACGGCCACCACTTCTTGAAGTTCACCCTCCTCAATGCCGGGACCACGCTGGAAGACATACAAGAGATCATCGAACTACTGCGTCACACCGGGGCTTCCTTGCGCGGCGCCGGAACCACCGCAGGGGGCGCAGCATGAGCGCCGTAAATTCCAGCTCGAGAGCCACGGCATCCCATCGCATCCACGACGTTGCCGGGATCGGAGTTGGGCCGTTCAATTTGGGTTTGGCCGCTCTCGCTGCACCAGTGGATGGCCTCGACGCCGTGTTTTTGGAGCAACGTAGCGGATTCGACTGGCACCCGGGCATGATGCTGGAATCGGCCCACCTGCAGGTGCCCTTCATGGCCGATCTGGTCACCCTAGCGGACCCGACCTCCCCCTATTCGTTCCTGAATTACCTCAAAAAGACCGGCCGGCTCTACCCGTTCTATATTCGGGAGACGTTTTACCCACTGCGTGCCGAATACAACCAGTACTGCCAGTGGGTGGCCGCTCAGCTTCCCAACGTTCGCTTTGGCGTCACCGTTCAGCAGATCACCTTCACCGACGGCATCTATGAACTGCACTCCACAGGTCCGGCCGGGCCGGAGGTGGTCAGGGCAAGGCATCTGGTGCTCGGCACAGGCACCTCACCGCACATCCCCGCCGCCAGCGCCGATCTACTCACCGACGGGGGGCTGGTGCTGCACAATTGCGACTATTTGGCCCGGCGGGATGAACTGGTGCGCCAGCCCAGCATCACCATTGTGGGTAGCGGGCAAAGCGCAGCCGAGATCTACTACGACCTGCTGGGTGAGATCGATGTCCATGGCTACCAGCTGAATTGGGTGACCCGGTCTGGGCGGTATTTCCCGCTCGAATACAGCAAGTTGACCCTGGAGATGACCTCGCCGGAATATGTGGACTACTTCCATGCCCTGCCGTCGCAGACCCGGGACCGGCTGAACGCCAGCCAGAAGAACCTTTACAAGGGCATTGATGCGGAACTGATCAATGCCATTCACGAACTGCTTTACACCAAGAGCGTGGCCGGCCCGGTCCGCACGTCCCTGCTGACGTACGCCGCCCTGTCCGGAGGTGCCTATGACCCCGCCAGTGGCATGCACCGGCTGGACTTCCAGCACCAGGAACTTCAGGAGGACTTCAGCCTGGAGAGTGCCGCCTTGGTTCTGGCCACGGGCTACACCTACCGGGAACCAATCTTCCTTACCGGCATTGCCGGGCGAATTCGCCGCGACGCTGCCGGGCGTTTCGACGTCGGACGAAACTACGGCATCGGCGCGGCGGCCGAAGACATCTTTGTCCAAAATGCCGAACTCCACACCCACGGCTTCGTCACCCCCGATCTGGGCATGGCTGCCTACCGCAATTCCTGCATCATCAGGGAAATCACCGGCCGGGAGGTCTACCCCGTGGAGCGCAGCATCGCGTTCCAACACTTCGGCGTGCCGCAACGAACGGCGGTGCCCGCATGAGGTTCAGCTTCCGACCGGTGGATCCCGCTGCTGACGCCGCCCTGCTGCACTCCTGGGTGAGTAAGGACTACGCCCGCTTCTGGGGAATGCAGTCCGCGACCCTGGCCGAGGTGTGCGCAGAATACGAAAAGATTCAGGCCTCGGGCCACCACGAAGCCATCCTGGGACTGGAGGACGGGAACCCCGTGTTCCTGATGGAACGCTACAATCCCGCCCGGTCCCCGCTTCACGGGCTCTACGAGGCAAGGGCTGGCGACATCGGCATGCACCTGCTGGTGGCTCCCCCTATTCATCCCCGACCGGGTTTCACCACGGCAGTTATGGCCGCCGTGCTGGAGAAGCTCTTCGCAGATCCCACAACGGAGCGCGTAGTGGTGGAACCAGACGCAGCCAACCACAAGATCCACAGCCTCAATGCCCGCCTCGGCTTCCAGAAGCACGCCTTGCTTCGGCTGCCGGACAAGGACGCATGGCTGAGCCTGTGCACCCGAGAAAACTTCCATGATGCCGCGTTCCTGCTGGCAACCCAGATCGCTTCTGAAGGAGCTACCCGATGACTGCCATATTGAATGACACACTGACAGAGACCGGCCATGCCGGCCAGACTGTGGACCATCTAACACCGGAAAGCTGGGCCGCAGCCAACCGCCACGTTCTCCGAAAAGCCTTGTCGGAGTTCGCCCACGAACGGCTGCTCACCCCGATTCCGGGAGGCAATGACAGCTACCGGCTGGCCAGCGACGACGGCGTGATCGAGTACCGCTTCACGGCTCGGCTGCTACAGCTGGACCACTGGGCCATCGACGGCGCATCCATCCACCGGACCCGGTCCGGCGACGGCGCCGTGCCACCACAAGCGCTTCCCTTGGACGTCCTGGACTTCATCACCGAGTTCCGCGGCACCCTGGGAATTCGCCCGGAGCTGCTCCCCCTCTATCTCGAGGAGATCAGCAGCACACTAGCCAGCCACGCCTACAAACAGTTGGCTGACCGCCCACATTCGGCGCAACTGGCCAAGGGAGTCAGTGCCGGCCGCGCCCCCGCGGCAGACTTCCAGATGATTGAAATGGCCATGACCGAGGGGCACCCATGTTTTGTGGCCAACAACGGCCGGATGGGCTTCGGTAGCACCGACTACCGCGCCTTCGCACCGGAAGCGGGTGCCCCGGTGCAGCTCCAGTGGCTCGCCGTACATGAATCCAAGGCGGTCTTTTCCGCCAGTGCGGGACTCGATTACCAAGCTCATCTGGCGGCCGAGCTCGGAGCGGCTGCACTTGCCGGCTTTGAAGCTGAGCTGACAGTGCTTGGTGTGAACCCCGGGGACTATCTGCTGATGCCGGTTCATCCCTGGCAGTGGGAGAACAAACTCGCTGTCACCTTTGCCGCCGAAATCGCCCAGCGCCACCTCGTCCCGCTGAGGCGTGGCAGCGACGACTATCAGGCCCAGCAATCCATCAGAACGTTTTTCAACACGACCGCGCCCGAACGCTGCTACGTCAAAACGGCCTTGTCCGTGTTGAACATGGGCTTCATGCGGGGGCTGTCGCCGGAGTACATGAAAGCCACCCCGGCCATCAACGACTGGCTTTTCACCCTCATCGAGGCGGACCGGACCTTGCAACACCATGGCTTGGCCATGCTCAAGGAGAAGGCGGCCATTGGCTACCACAACGCTTACTTCGAAGCGGCCTCCGCGAAGGGTTCCCCCTACCGGCAGATGCTCTCTGCACTGTGGCGGGAAAGCCCGCTGCCGCTCCTGCGCCCCGGGCAGCAACTGGCGACCATGGCGTCGCTGCTGCATGTGGACGGTGCCGGTGTCCCGTTCGCCGCGGAACTGATCCGCCACTCCGGCTTGAGCGCGACGGAATGGCTCCGCAGGTACTTGCATGCCTATCTGGTGCCCGTGGTGCACTGCCTGTTCCGCTACGAGCTCGCCTTCATGCCGCACGGGGAAAACGTCATCCTCGTGCTGGAGCACGGCGTGCCCGTGCGGGCCATCATGAAGGACATCGGCGAGGAAATCGCCCTCATGGGCGACGGCGTCGAGGTCCCTGACGAGGTGTCCCGGATCAAGGTTGCCATTCCGGAGGGCGAAAGGGTCTTGGCCGTCTTCACCGACGTCTTTGACTGCATCTTCCGGTTCCTGGCCGCCATACTCGTGGAGGATGGCGCGCTCACCGAAGACGAATTCTGGGGCACGGTGGCCGCCGTCGTGCATGGCTACCAGGAAGACCATCCGGAACTGGCCGAGTCGTTTGCCCGGCACGACCTCTTCGCCGACGAATTCGACCTCTCGTGCCTGAACCGGCTGCAGTTGCGCAACAACAAGAACATGCTTGACCTGGGCGACCCGTCCGGCGGGCTGCAAATGGCCGGCAAGCTTGCCAACCCGTTGGCAGCTTTCCGGTAGTACCAGCTGCGCCCCGGGAGCAGTAGTCCCTGTTCCCGGGGCCCCCGATTTCAAGGAACGGCCCGTCCCGTTTACTATTGCTGAGGCGTGTTTCGCGCCACAATCCAGCGCACAACGTCGTGCGCCACCAATTCTTTGATCTTGAGGCCCCAATGAAGCTGCTTAAATCGATCCCCCTGCTCGGCTGGATCATCATCGCCATTGTTGTTGGCATTCTGACCGGGCCGGTGATGCCTACCTGGCTCGGCAGCGTATTTCTAACCTACAACTCAATTTTTTCGGGCTTCCTGAGCTTTGTGGTGCCGCTGATCATCCTGGGGCTGGTCATGCCCGCCATCGCCGAACTCGGCAAGGGCGCCGGGAAGTGGCTGGGAGTCACAGCCCTGATCGCCTACGGCTCAACCATCCTCGCAGGGTTGCTCGCCTACTTTGTGAGCCGCTGGCTGTTCACCTCACCACTGTCGGGAGGCGGCCTCGAGGCCTTCGGAGAGGGTTCCGGCTCGGGATTCAGCCCCTTCGTCTCCGTGGTCTCCAGCGCCGGCGATTCGGCGACGGAGATCGTGCTCGCACCCGTCATCGACGTCATGAGCGCACTCGTGCTCGCCTTTATCCTCGGCATCGGCTTGACGGCATTCCGCAGCAAGGTGCTCTTTCGCGGAGCTGTCGAGTTCCGCACCATCATTGAGGCTGTGATTCGGCGCATCATCGTGCCGGCACTGCCGTTGTTCATCTTCGGCATCTTCATGGACCTCTCGGCCAGCGGCTCCGCCGTGACAGTCGTGACGAAGTTCCTGCTCGTCGCCGTTGTGTCCTTTGCCTTGACCTTCGTTGTGCTGCTTCTGCAGTACTCTCTGGCCGGTGCCATGTCGGGCAGCAACCCCTTGAAGGCCCTGTGGAACATGCGCGATGCCTACTTCACGGCACTAGGCACGTCCTCGTCGGCCGCAACCATCCCGGTGACACTCGCTTCGACCAAAAAGAACGGCGTCTCCGACTCGGTCGCTGGCTTCGTGATCCCCCTGTGCGCCACCATCCACCTGTCGGGTTCGATGGTCAAGATCACCTGCTTCTCCATCGCGGTGCTGCTGCTCACCGGCGGTGACGTCTCGTTCGGCGCATACCTGCCGTTCATCTTGATGCTCGGCGTCATGATGATCGCCGCCCCGGGTGTTCCCGGCGGTGCGATCGCCGCAGCCGCGGGCCTGCTCGTGCAGATGCTCGGCTTTGGCGAGGTCGAGGTGGGGCTCATGTTCGCCGCATACATCGCCCTCGACAGCTTCGGCACGGCAACCAACGTGACCGGCGATGGTGCGATCGCGCTGATCATGAATAAGCTCACGCGGGGCAAGCTCGGCTCGCAGCCGCAGGACCCGGCCGACGAGACGGTTGAGGCGGGCGAGGGCAGCCAGGCAGAATCGCATACTTTGGCTCGGTAACTTCGAATCCACCCCCGCGAACGTACACTTGATGCCGATCTTGCGCTGTGAGATCGGCATCAAGTGTACGTTCGGGGGGGTCAAGGCTGAATCCCTGTCAGGACGTGGATGAGCGCATCGATAACGGCCGGGTCCTCGATCGTGGAGGGCACCGTGTAATCGTCGCCGTCGGCAATTTGGCGCATGGTTTTGCGCAGGATCTTCCCGGAGCGGGTCTTGGGTAGGGCCTCCACCACGGTGGCGTTCTTGAAATCGGCCACTGGCCCAATTTCGCGCCGCACCAAGGCCACCAACTCCGATTGCAATTCCTCCGCGGCCAGGGTCACCCCAGATTTGAGCACCACATACCCCACGGCTTTTTGCCCCTTGAGCGCATCGACAATACCAATCACGGCGCATTCCGCCACGGCCGGGTGGGTGCCGATGACCTGCTCGATGGCACCTGTGGAGAGCCGGTGCCCGGCCACATTGATGACGTCGTCGGTGCGCCCCATGACAAAGACGTAGCCGTCCTCGTCCCGGTAGCCGGAATCCCCCGTAACGTAAAAACCCTCGAACGCGCTCAGGTACGAATCGATGAAGCGCTGATCGTCGTTCCAGAGCGTTGGCAACGTTCCTGGAGGCAGCGGCAGGCCCAGCACAATATTGCCCTCCTCCCCCGTCGCTACGTCAGCACCCATGCCATCGACGATCCGCAGGTCAAAGCCCGGCATCGGCACCGTGGGCGAGCCGGCCTTGAGCGGCAGAGGCTCGAGCCCGCGCGGATTGCCAACGATGGCCCAGCCGGTCTCGGTCTGCCACCAGTGATCCACCACAGGCACGCCGAGCACCTTACCGGCCCAATGGTATGTATCGGTGTCCAGACGCTCGCCCGCGGTGAACAGCGTTTGGAGGCTGCCGACGTCGTACTTCTTGAGCAGTTCGGCCTCCGGATCCATCTTGCGGATGGCCCGCAGCGCCGTGGGTGCCGTGAACAGCGCCTTGACCTTATGCTCCTCAATGACGCGCCAGAAAGCACCGGCGTCCGGGGTGCCCACAGGCTTGCCCTCGTACATCACGGTGGTGGCCCCGGCCAGCAGCGGCCCGTACACAATGTAGGAATGCCCCACGACCCAGCCAACGTCCGAGGCCGTCCACCACACATCACCCGGACCAATGTCGTAATGGTTGGCCATGGTCCATAGAAGTGCGACGGCGTGACCACCGTTGTCGCGGACCACACCCTTGGGCGCGCCAGTGGTTCCAGATGTGTAGAGAATGTACAGCGGGTCGCCAGCCTTGACGGTCACGGGCGCGGCGGGGTCGGCGTCTGCGAGCGCAGCATTCCAATCCACTGCATTCAGGCCAAGGGCCTGCGGATCTGCGGTGAAGCCGTCGCGGTGCTTGATGATCACGGGCAGTTCGGGGACCCCGGCCTTGGCTAGGGCTTCTGCGACGGTGGGCAGGTATTCAACCAGACGGTTGGGTTCCAAGCCTCCCGAGGTGGTGACAACAACCGTGGGCCCGGCGTCCTGAATGCGCACGGCAAGTTCGCTGGCGGCAAACCCGCCAAACACCACGGAGTGAATGGCGCCGAGGCGAGCCGTTGCCAACATGGCGATGGCGGCTTCGGGGATCATGGGCATGTAGATCAGGACCCTGTCGCCCTTAGCTACTCCCTGGGCACGAAGCACTCCGGCGAAGCTGGCCACAAGCTTTGTCAGCTCTGCGTATGAATAGACTCTCTGCGTCCCCTGCATGGCGGAATCATGAATCAGGGCGGGCTGGTCGCCACGTCCTGCCGCTACATGCCGGTCAAGGGCGTTGTAGCAGGTGTTGAGTTCACCATCGGCGAACCAACGGCCCTGCGGAGCCTGTTCCTTGTTGTGCGCCTGCTTGGGCGGAACAGCCCAATCAACAGCCCGCGCTGCTTCGAGCCAGAACCCGTCGGGATCGCTCATGCTGCGCTGGTATTCGTCCCGGTAGCTAATGGCGGTCAATGCCATAGTGGTTCTCCATCCACGTTGATGTGATGTGTGCCATGCTACCGTCGCGCTCTGCACCATAACAAGCCCCTATGTATACATAAAATAGACGAAACCCGGGTATTTTTGTAAAGATTGCCCAAAAGCACTGTTGTTTGTATACACTGAATGGGTATTATGTTCTGTAGTGCACAGCCTGCAATTCAACGACGAGGGAGGGATCATGAGAGCGAGCGAACGCGCTTACGTCACCTTGCGCAGCGATATCATCAACTGGCGCCTTACCCCAGGGACTGTATTGGGCGAGGTCGAACTCTCAGAACGCTTGGGCGTCTCCCGCACCCCGATACGTGAAGCACTGGCCAAGCTCACCGCCGAGGGCCTGACCGAACCGCAAAGCGGTCGCGGCATGGTGGTCAGTGAGATTTCCCTTGACCATCTGGACGAACTGTTCGAACTCCGCACAGCCCTGGAATGCAAGGCAGCCGAACTGGCCGCACAACGGCGCAACCCGGAAGTCTTCCTTGACCTGCATGAAAAACTTGTCAACGCCGGTGAGCTGATTACTGCCCAGGATCCGGCCCGCACCGACTACTACCAGCTGGCAGGCGAGCTCGACAGCGCTGTCGATGCCGCCGTCGGCAATCACTATCTCAACCAGGCGCTGAAGAACTTACGTGTCCACCTTGTCCGTGTTCGCCGCCTCGGCAAGGACAACCCCGCCCGCCTCCGCGATGCGGCGAGGGAACATGCTGCCATTGCCTTGGCCATCGCCAACGGCAACCCAACGGTTGCGAGCGCAGCCACCACCATGCACCTGGACAACAGCCTGCGCCACCTATTGAGCACTTCCTCCTAAACTTCTAAACTTCCTCCTCATTTTTTGGAACACCCTGCGAAAGGAACACCATGACAATTGATCACACCGTCCGCGTTTACAAGAGCGAAGAGAACTTGGCCCGCGAGGACCAGCTGGCACACAAGATCGCAACTGTGGCCGCCGACCCTGTGGCAGTGACGGCTGAGGTCACCGACATGATCATCAACCGTGTAATTGACAACGCCTCCGTGGCCATCGCCTCCCTGAACCGTGGCCCCATTGTTGCGGCCCGTGCACAGGCGCTGACCCACGCCCCGTCCAGCGGCGGCTCCGGTGCGTCCGTCTTCGGCATTACCGAGAAGGTCTCGCCCGAATGGGCGGCCTGGGCCAACGGCGTCGCCGTTCGCGAACTCGACTACCACGACACCTTCCTGGCAGCGGAGTACTCCCACCCCGGGGACAACATTCCGCCGATCCTCGCCGTCGCCCAGCACACTGGCGCGTCAGGTGCTGACTTGCTGCGCGGCATTGCCACCGGCTACGAGATCCAGGTGGACCTGGTGAAGGCCATCTGCCTCCATAAGCACAAGATTGACCATGTTGCCCACCTCGGCCCGTCAGCCGCCGCAGGTATTGGCACCTTGCTGAACCTTGAAGTGGAAACCATCTTCCAAGCCGTGGGCCAGGGCCTACACACCACAACTGCAACGCGCCAGTCCCGCAAGGGTGAGATCTCCACCTGGAAGGCACACGCCCCCGCATTTGCTGGCAAGATGGCCGTGGAGGCTGCAGACCGTGCCATGCGCGGACAGACCTCCCCCGTGCCGATCTACGAAGGTGAAGACGGCGTTATCGCCTGGATGCTCGACGGCGCCGAGGCCCAGTACACCGTACCCCTCCCCGCCGCCGGAGAAGCCAAGCGCGCCATCATGGACACGTACACCAAGGAACACTCCGCCGAGTACCAGGCGCAGGCCTGGATTGACCTTGCCCGCAAGCTCAACGGCGAACACCCCGAGGCCACCGACCCGGCCAATGTGGCGAGCGTGCTGATCAAGACCAGCCACCACACCCACTACGTGATCGGTTCCGGCGCCAACGATCCCCAGAAGTACGATCCCACCGCCTCACGCGAAACCCTTGATCACTCCATCCCATACATCTTCACGGTGGCTCTGCAGGACGGTGCCTGGCACCACGTTGACTCCTACTCCCCCGAACGTGCCAACCGCCCCGACACCGTTGAACTGTGGCACAAGGTCACCACGGAAGAGGATGCAGAGTGGACTCGCCGCTACCACTCCCTGGATATCGCAGAGAAAGCCTTCGGCGGCACGGTGGTCATCACGCTCAACGATGGCACCGTCATTGAAGACTCCATCGCCGTGGCCGATGCCCACCCGCTCGGTGCCCGGCCGTTTGCCCGTGAGCAGTACATCAACAAGTTCCGCACCCTAGCCACGGGTCTGGTGGAGGAAGCCGAGATCGATCGCTTCATCGCGGCAGCGGAGAACCTCCCGAATCTGGCCGCCGGCGAACTGGACCAGCTGAACATCACCGCAGCTCCCGGCGTCGTGGATCTGGCCGCAGCACCCAAGGGTCTGTTCTAACATGCTGTACTCGAAGAAGACTCCCGAGCAGAAGCGCCGGGACCTGCGCGCCATGCTGGTACCCGGCGCTGCGGTGCAGTTCCCCGGCGCCTTCAACCCGCTCTCTGCCCGCCTCATTGAGGAAAAGAAGTTCGACGGCGTGTACATCTCCGGCGCTGTTCTCGCCAACGACCTAGGCCTGCCGGACATTGGCATGACCACACTGACCGAGGTGGCAACGCGCGGCGGGCAGATTGCCCGCATGACGGACCTGCCCTGCCTCATTGACGCGGACACCGGCTTTGGTGAGCCCATGAACGTGGCCCGCACCATTCAGGAGCTGGAGAACGCCGGGCTGGCTGGTTGCCACATTGAGGACCAGTTCAACCCCAAGCGTTGCGGCCACCTGGACGGCAAGAACATGGTTGATCTGGACACGGCGGTCAAGCGCATTGCTGCCGCCGCCGATGCCCGTCGGGATCCCAATTTCTTGATCATGGCCCGCACCGACATCCGTGCAGTGGAAGGCTTGGATGCGGCCATCGACCGGGCCAGAGCCTTGGTCGACGCCGGCGCGGACGCCATCTTCCCCGAGGCCATGAAGAGCGTGGCGGAGTTTGAGGCCGTGTGCAAGGCCGTGGACGTACCGGTGCTGGCCAACATGACGGAGTTTGGCAAGAGTGAACTGTTCACTCGTGACGCGTTGGCCGCGGCCGGCGTCGCCATGATCATCTACCCTGTGACGTTGTTACGCAGCGCCATGGGTGCGGCAGAGCGCGTACTTGATGCGATTTCTGCCGATGGCACCCAGGAAGCCGCCGTTCCGGACATGCTCACGCGCGCCCGGCTCTATGATCTGGTTGACTATGAGGCGTACAACCAATTTGATACGGGCATCTTCAACTTTCAGATCCCCAGTCTGGACATTTCCACAAACAACGCGAATCTCTAGTTCAACACCACCCGTTTGAAGAGGACTTAAAGAAGTCTTGAAGAAGGAGTGCTCACCGTGAGTGAAGAAGAAGTGCGCAAGGGCCTTGCCGGCGTAGTTGCCGATTACACCGCCGTATCCAAGGTCAATCCCGACTCCAACTCGTTGCTGTACCGCGGCTATCCGGTGCAGGAACTAGCAGCCAGCAAGTCCTTCGAAGAAGTGGCCCTGCTGCTGTGGAGCGGTGAACTGCCCACGCCGGAGGAGCTGGCAGCCTTTGAAACCTTTGAACGGGCCAACCGTTCGTTGGACAGCCGGGTGCGGGCGGCGATTGACCTGCTGCCGCTCGACTGCCACCCCATGGACGTTGGCCGCACAGCGGTTTCCGTCCTTGGTGCGGCCCACCCCCTGGCCGAGGACTCGTCCCCGGAGGCAGAACTGGACAAGGCAAAGTCCCTTTTTGCGCAGTTCCCGGCCGTGGTCGCCTACGACCAGCGCCGCCGTCGTTCCTTGGCTTTGGTGGAACCCCGGGCGGACCTGGACTACTCGGCGAACTTCCTGTGGATGACCTTCGGCGAGGACGCCGCCCCGGCCGTAGTGGACGCCTTCCGCGTCTCCATGGTGCTCTACGCGGAGCACTCCTTCAACGCCTCCACTTTCACGGCCCGGGTCATCACCTCAACCTTGTCGGATCTGCATTCGGCTGTCACGGGTGCCATTGGAGCATTAAAGGGTCCTTTGCACGGCGGCGCCAACGAGGCCGTCATGCACACCTTCACCGAGATCGGCATCCGGGCCGACGAGTCCCGCGAAGAGGCCGCCGCGCGAGCCAAGGCCTGGATGGAAGACGCCCTGGCAGCGAAGAAAAAAGTCATGGGCTTCGGCCACCGCGTCTACAAGCATGGCGATTCCCGTGTGCCCACCATGAAGGGCGCGCTGGAGAAGATGATCACCCACTACAACCGCCCGGAAATGATGGGCCTGTACGACGGCCTGGAGCAGGCTATGGAAGAGGCCAAGCAAATCAAGCCGAACCTTGACTACCCGGCGGGTCCCACGTACCACCTGATGGGTTTTGACACGGACATGTTCACACCGCTGTTCATCGCCTCGCGCATCACGGGCTGGACGGCACACATCATGGAGCAGCGCGCCGCCAATGCGCTCATCCGCCCGCTCAGCGCCTATAACGGCGTTGCCGAGCGTCACCTAGCTTAGCTCGCTGGACCCACGGCGGGAGCTCACCTTCTTGGCAAAGGTGACCTCCCGCCGTCGGGCTTTAACGAACCCTCCGACGGTAGGGTGAGTGGCATACCTTGAAACAGTGTCGTTGAGAAGGAGCATCGTGGAAAAATCATCCCTGACAGCCCTGGCCCGGGAACTCATGGCTTCCGCCAAGACCAAGAGCAGCGGCCGCAGCGCCCGAACGGTCTTCGGCGGTCACGAGCGGATCCTGCGGCAGACGGTGGTTGCCCTGACAGCGGGCTCGTCCCTGGATGACCACGACAACCCGGGTGAGGCGACCATCCAGGTCCTTCGCGGCCGGATCCTTTTGAAGTGTGGCGAGGTTCAGTGGGAGGGCTCCCCCGGCGATCACCTGGTGGTGCCGCTGGCCCGCCACCGTGTCGATGCCGTGGAAGACTCTGCATTCCTGTTGACAGTGGCAAAACCTTAGCCTCCCCCTTCGAATCTGTGTCGCAGTTATTAGACGACACGCAACCTAATTCGATTGTTTGACGTCCAATAACTGCTACATAGATTGGGAGGGGCGGGCTAGCTGCCCCGGCGCTCCGTCCCAACGGCTCCCGTGGGAGGCGTATGGGTGCTGGAGGCGACCGTTTCGTTGTCGTCATTAAGCACAACGCGCCAATGGCCGCGCTCGCCCGAAAGGAACGCCGGAAGCCAGTGACTGGCATCTGCCCACATCTGCGCGTGGGGCAGTTCGTTGACGCCATGCCACTGTGGCATAATTTCATCGCTTTCAACAGCGTCACCGCCGAAGTTCCGGCACAAATACACCGTGGTGAACATATCCCATTCAGGTTTCGCTGGGAATTCGAACGCCACGGTGCCCGCGGGAATTAGGTCCATTGCGCCAATGACGAGGCTTGTTTCCTCGGCTACTTCTCGGCAAATCGCCGCAACAGTGCTCTCTCCCGGCTCCACATGGCCGCCAATTCCCACAACTTTTCCCGCGCCAAAGCCGGTCTTCTTCAGTCCCAGCAGTACCTGCTCCTGGCCATTGTCGGTGCGGAGCAGGAAACACAGGGTTACGGGAGCACTCATGCAACCAGCCTAGGGCACCAGCGAACTTCGCTGCACTGGCAAGGATTTTGACACATTTTCACGACAGTGCTCGACTTCACATTTAAGTAATGCGTGTCAAATAACAAATATAGATTTTGCATAGTGAAACTTTTGTTCAATGTGCTTCGCCCCACTCACAGCACCCTCCTAATGTCATCTCATGCCCGCTGCGATTTCTACCAGCGCCCACATTTGATCAACACCTTGGAGGAACCGTGAAGTTCTCACGCATGCTCGCCGTAGCTACACTGGCGGCCTTGACCCTGACCAGCTGCGCACCCCCAACATCCAACAACGCCGCCTCGACGCAGGACGAAAAGACCGGCACATTGCGTGTCTGGCTCTTCTCCGAGGTCAACCAGGATCCCAAGTCGGCTGTGGTCAACGCAACCATCAAGGACTTCGAAACCTCCCACAAGGACGTCAAGGTCGACGTCCAGTACATTCCTGTTGACACGCGCGCCGAGAAGTTCAAGGCCGCCTTCAACGACCCCGCCAGCGCTCCGGACGTGGCCGAGTTCGGCAACACAGATCTGGCCAGCTACGTGGCTGCCGGCGGCTTGGCCGACATCACCTCCAGCATTAAGTCATGGGACGAGGGCAAGGACCTAGACCCGAAGGTCCTGGCCACCACAGCCCTGGACGGCAAGAACTATGGCGTGCCGTGGTTTGTGGGCGTCCGTGCCTTGTACTACCGCACCGACATTCTCAAGGCTGCCGGCGTCGAGGTCCCCAAGACCATGGCAGAGATTGAAACCGCCGCCCGTGCAGTGCGCGCCACGAACCCCGGCATGCTGGGCATCTCCGTGGGTGGCAAGGCTCAGTTCTCCGCCATGCCGTACCTGTGGGCCCACGGCGGCGCCATTGCCGAAGACGCCAACGGCACGTTCTCCTCGAAGCTGGACACGCCCGAGTCTCAGGCAGGCATCACCGCCTACACCAACCTGATGAAGGATGACATCTGCCCGGCTCAGACCTGCGCCGAATTTGGCGGCAACGCCAGTGTCCAGCAGTTCATTGCGGGCAAGGCAGGCATGACCATCGGTGGCGACTTCAACTACAAGGCCATCGCGGCCAGCGAATTCAAGGACAAGTTCGGAGTGGTTCCTGTTCCCGGCGTCGAGGCCGGATCCATTGCCCCCGCTTTTGCCGGCGGCAACAACTTGGGCGTCTTCAAGAGCTCCAAGAAGAGCACCCTGTCCAACGACTTCGTGCAGGCCCTCGCCAGCAAGAAGTCCCAGCTGGCCATGTTCGATGCCATGGGGAACCTGCCCACCTTCACCGATGTACAAAAGAGTGTCGCCGTAAAGAACCCGTACGTGGCACCGTTCATCGACACCATCGCTGCCGGCACCAACTTTGTGCCGATCACCTCCACTTGGTCAACCGTTGACGCCAAGGGCCTGTTCACGAACATGTACCAGCAAGCGGTCACCGGCAAGTCAGATGTTTCCACGGCGGCCAAGGACACCGCAGCAGCCATGAACAAGATTTTCGAAGCCAAGTAGTCACATCATGACCCTTCAACTTCCCGCAAAGTCCTCCCTGCAGGAGTCGAGCCTGCCCACCCCGCCGCGCCGCACCAAGCGCCGCGGCGGGGTGAGCCGGTTTGAGCATTGGCTGTACCTGGCTCCGGCCCTGATCGTGCTGATTGCCCTCATGGGGTATCCGCTGTTCCAGCTGGTCAACGTCTCCCTGTACGACTACCGCCAGGACCAGGTCAGCGGCAACGCGCCCCTGGACTTCATTGGGCTGGGCAACTACCAGACCCTCATGGCGGATCCCGAATTCTGGCAGGTGCTGGCCAACACTGTAATCTTCGCCTCGGCCTGCGTGGTTCTCACCCTGGTGACAGGCTCCGCCCTGGCCGTCCTGGCCACCCGGCTGCGCCGCTGGGTCCGCAACACCCTCTTTGCCGTCTCGCTCGGCGCCTGGGCAACCCCGGCCGTCACCGGCAGTGCCGTCTGGCTGTTCCTGTTCGACCCCACCCAGGGCCTGATCAACAAGATGCTGGCCGGCATTGGCCTTAGCCAATTCGTGGACCATTCCTGGACGTATGAGAAGTGGTCGGCGTTCGGGTTAGTGGCCAGCGAAGTTGTCTGGTGCTCGTTCCCGTTCGTCATGGTCACCGTCTACGCCGGCATCCAGGCAATCCCCACCGAGGTCTTGGAGGCCGCACGCCTTGACGGGGCCTCCATGCCGCGCATCTTCTCCAACATCATGCTGCCCATGCTGCGCCCCATCGTCATCATCGTGACCATCCAGTCCATCATCTGGAACTTCAAGATCTTCTCCCAGATCTACATCATGACCAGCGGCGGCGGCATTGCCGGCCAAAACATGGTCCTGAACGTTTACGGCTACCAGCAGGCCTTCGCGGCCAGCCTGTACGGCCTCGGCTCCGCCCTGGGCGTCATCATGACGGTCCTGCTGCTGGTCATCACCCTTGTTTACCTGCGACTACTCAAAAGGAGTGGTGAAGTCCTGTGACAACACTCAAACTGGACGGGCCCGCCAAGCCGGCCACCCGCCGTCGTATATTCCCCGCCCGCAAGGGCTGGAGCGTGAACATTATTGGCCTGCTCATTGCCGTTGCCGTCGCGTTCCCGCTGTACTGGATGGTACTGTCAGCCCTGAAGCCGGCCACGGCGCTCGACGCCGGAGACTCCACCCCGTGGACACTCACCCCGTCCTTTGACTCCTTCGCGCGGGTGCTGAGCGTGAACAACTTTGGCCAGTACTTCATGAACTCGGTCATCGTGGCGCTGAGCGT